>NZ_JAUBTF010000013.1:28123-142419 GCF_036702355.1 Microcoleus sp. D3_18_C4 | reverse complement strand
TCGATCGAATAAGCTTTCATTTTTTCTGCTGATGTACTGAATGTAGTGTACCACATTTACATGGAATTTGCTGTATAAAAAATGTGACTCTTGCTTCCTCCCCTTGACAAGGGGAGGGATCGAGTCTGCTTTTTAGTAAAATTTACCAGTAAATTGAACAAAAAGTCTCTTAGTCTTTCAAAAAAATCGGCTACTAGCCGAGGCGGTGATGTTGTTCTAATTCTAAACTAGAGTCATCCTCTTTTTTCGGAACCAGAAGCGTATTTTCGCTGCTCGGTTGCAACACGGCTTTAATCACTTGGAGAAAACGGTTAGGCTTTTTGGTTTGACCGTTGAGAGTGCGCCGGTCTTGCACTTTTTTAGAAAGGTGCCTCATCACAGATAAATCGAGTTCATCGATGAAATGGTCTGCTATACGTTCTCCCATTAAATCAATAGCTTCAGCATACTGATCGGTTAGCGTTTCTATGGCATCGTATGCTTCGTCAGCAACTTGACTTGCTACTGTTTTATTTTGGTCGCCCGGTGTCTGGGAATGGCTGCGGCGCCGATCTAAAAGACTTTGGTAATCCGCAATGCTCATTCCCAAATTGTAGAGATGGTGGTGAGCGTGATCCATCAAATCTACTTCACTGGGATAGAAGAAACCACGAGTGCTGTTAATGCCGTGCAGTTTTGCCCAACGCCGCAGAGTTGTTTCATCTTGCAGTTGGTATCGCTCCAACATTTGAGCTGTGTTCAGCTCTACTTCTGGCGTAACTTTGAAATCGCTCATCGGTAAATCCTCGCTGGTGAGTAAATAAATAAAATTGAAACTTAGAATGTGTGATTGGCGTACAGTCTGAAAATGATGATCAATCCTGTGACGGCATTGAGGGAAGTCTTGCGGGCATTTGCTAACCGTCGATCGTGCGATCGTGCGATCGAGTCAGAAGATTTCAGGGTAGCGTACTTTTGGGCTTTGTCTCGATCGCATCCGGGAGCAAGCACACAGGGTTAATAATATAGCTGATTTATGGTTTCAACAACCGTTAAAAATAGTAAAGTTTGATTGTTGGGCTTGAATTCTTAGTAATGTTGAGCTATAATATTCTCAATAACCGTGCAATTAGTAATTTTAGTAGTTGCAAACGAGATTCTTAGTATGCCTGTATACGATTATTTGTGTCCCGAAAACAACCAGCAGTTAGAAGTTTGGCACAGCATGAACCTGGAAGTTTCGACTTGGGCCCAACTGTGCGAGTTGGCTAAGTGCGAGCCCGGTGACACTCCCCCAGATGCTCCGGTACGCCGACTGCTGAGCGCTCCGAGGTTGATGAAGCCGACATCCGACACCGATTATAAAAATTCGGGTTTCAGCAAGTACGTGAAGCGGGATGAAGGGGTTTATGAAAATGTCACGGCTAAGGATGGTGAAAGCCGTATTGTCAATCGAGATGGTAAGCCGATTAAAGACTGAGAATCCATAATTATCAAGTTTTCAGTTGAGTGAATTACAGATATTATGTAGGGACACGGCAGCGCAGTGTCCTTTATTTGATCTATTAAAAACAGCTTATTATTCAGATTATATTAGTCTGATGCCGACACCACAAAACGCTCAACCGGACATAATATTATTGACCAAACCAATCTTTCATTTTTTGTTTGGCTTGTTCTTTAGTATCAGCATTAATGTATACTGAAACAGTAGCTATTGCCGCCAGCAATACTCCCAAATCGTCTGTAAATCCGATGCCGACTAATATATCGGGAATGGCATCGACAGGAGATATAAAATAGGTCAAAGCTCCAACTACAACTCCTTTTGCCCAAGCAGGCACCTTTGGGTTCTGAGCCGTATAGTATAGAATCAAAGCTTTTTCAACTACTTCTCTTCCTGCGGTTAAAGCAAAGTTTTTAAGTTTAGTCCAAAAACTTTCATCGGAATAGTTAATTTTGGGGTGGCTGAGGTTTGTTGTGGTTCCTTTTCGGTCGATCAAATCGAGAGGAATGCCCTTATTTTTGAGCTGAGAAACAGCAGAATTGAAGGAGGCTGATGCCTGATTTTTATTGGGCGCGGCCTCTCGTATTTGTTTCAGGTCTGCGATAAATTCCTGCATGGCTTGGATTTGCAAGTCAGAAACCGCCAGCAGTTTTTTGGCGGATTGGATCGCCTCGCTTTCTGCAGGATGCAGCGTCTTATTTGCCCCAACAATGTTAATTAAAAAATACATGACTCCCAAACGCAGCGCTTCTTCTGACTTGCTGAGTGTTTGCAAACAGTCGCTGAGTGATGGGGGACTGGCTGTGTAGGATTGGATTTGAGTTTTTGCGGAGTCAGAAAACTTGTCTAAATTTATGGTTTTAAACAACAAATCTAGTTCGTCAATATCAACGGAACCATCGGCGGCTGCGAGCGCAAACAAAGAACCATAAAAAGCTAAAAGTTCGCTTTCTGAGGATGTGGCAAAAATATCTCTCTCGGACATGATGCTACTCCGATTGATAAGGACGCTTTGCATTTTACCACAAAACTCAGCGCGCCATGATTTCAGAAACCGGCAATAATTTTAGACAGCATGAAACAAAGGAGAATTTTTTATGAAAGTTGCGATCGTCGGCTGCGGCTATGTGGGTACTGCGACAGCCAAACATTTACGCGGCAAATCTGATTGTACCGTGACGGCGACAACTACCACGGCGACGCGAGTAGTTGAGTTGGAGGGGGTCGCGCAGCGGGTAGCCGTGCTCAAAGGAAGTGACAAAGATGCCATGACGGCTGTATTGCAAGAACAAGATGCTGTTATGCTGTGCGTGGGTGCTCCAAATTCTCAGGCTTATCGGGAAAGTTATTTAGATACTGCGACAACTTTAGTATCGGTTTTAAAGCAGATACCGACAATCAAGCAGGTAATTTATACGGGTACTTATTCTGTGTATGGTGATCGCCAAGGTGAATTGGTAAATGAAGAATCACCCGTCGCACCGGCTAATCCAAATGGTGAAATTCTCGCAGAAACAGAACGGGTTTTATTAGCAGCATCTAGCCCCAATCTTCAAGTCTGCATTCTCCGTTTGGGAGGAATTTATGGGCCTGGGCGAGAATTAGTTAAAATCTTTGGAGGCTGGGCTGGTAGCACTCGTCCCGGTAGGGGGGAAGATGCTACTAATTGGGTGCATCGGGATGATATTGTTGGGGGGTTAACCTTTGCTTTGGAAAATCGATTGCAGGGAATTTACAATTTAGTCGGGGATGTGTCGCTATCCAGTGGTGAATTGCTCGATCGCATTTTTGAAGCTAATAATTTGCCTAAAGTTTCTTGGGATGGAAGCCCTAGCGTGCGGCCTTATAATGCTAGGGTGTCGAATCAAAAGATTAAGGCGGCTGGTTATCAATTTGTTCATCCTGAGATTAGGGATTTTTAGTTGGGCGATCGCTCTTTTTCTTTACCGCAGATGCAGGCGGATAGACGCGGATGAACGCGGATGAAGAAAGAGCGATGTTGACAGATTTAGATTTTTTCTTCATCTGCGTTCATCCGTGTTCATCTGCCGACATCTGCGGTTCAAAAAAAGCCATTTCAAGCACTAATTAACTTATCCCATAATCCCAGCAAAAAAGTCTATCGTCTCTTTCAACGCTTTCACAAACACATCAATCTCCTCGCGAGTATTGTAAAAATACAAACTCGCCCGCGCAGTAGATGAAATATTCAAATAGCGGTGCAAAGCTTGCGTGCAGTGATGCCCGGAACGAATGGCGACTCCCTCCTGATCTAACATGGTAGACAAGTCTTGAGGGTGAATTTCTCCCGCAGTAAATGCCGCCAAAGCTGCCCTACCTTCGCCGTTGCTGTCTGGTTGCGGGCCGTAAATTTTGATTTCGGGAATTTGCCGCAATTGTTGGAACATATAAGCAGTCAATTCAGCTTCGCAAGCGTGAATCTTATCCATGCCAATGTTACTAAGATAATCGATTGCTGCACCAAGGGCGATCGCCTCGCCGATTGCAGGCGTTCCGGCTTCAAATTTGTGCGGCAAATCGGCATAGGTGGAATAATCGAGAAACACGTCAGCAATCATCTCGCCACCGCCGAAAAACGGAGGCATTTCTCTCAGCAAGTCCAGTTTACCGTACAGAAAACCGATGCCAGTCGGAGCGCACATTTTGTGACCGGAAGCAACCAGCCAATCGCAATCTATTGCTTGCACATCTACTATCATGTGCGGCACGCTTTGGCAAGCATCTATTAAAACTCTTGCACCGTAAGTGTGGGCAATTTTGCAGATTTCTTTTACTGGACTGATGCAGCCCAAAGTATTAGAAACGTGAACGGTTGACACCAATTTTGTTTTATGGGAAATCAGGGTTTTAAACTGTTCCAAATCAAACTCGTTAGTTTCCGTTAACTCGACAAACTTCAGCACCGCACCGGTTCTTTGAGCAATCATTTGCCAGGGAACGAGATTGCTGTGGTGTTCCATCACCGACAGGATAATTTCGTCTCCGGCTTGCAGATTGCTCAAACCCCAAGAATAAGCAACCAAATTAATCGCTTCGGTGGCGTTGCGAGTGTAAACAATTTCTTGCCGCGATGCCGCATTTACAAACTCCGCAACTTTGTCTCTAGCACCTTCGTAAGCATCAGTGGCTTTGGCGCTGAGAGTGTGAGCGCCGCGGTGCACGTTTGCATTATATTGTCCGTAGTAATCACGCCAAGCGTTGAGTACAGCTAGGGGTTTTTGAGAGGTAGCTGCATTGTCTAAATAAACTAGCGGTTTACCATTTACTTTTTCATTCAAAATTGGGAAGTCGCCACGAACTTTTGAGGCAAGTGTTTTTTCTTGAATAAGTGTCATATTTTTTGAAGTTAGTGATTTGTCGTTGGGTGGGGGCGGGTTTACGAGATTGTTGGTTTTAGGCAATTATTATTCGTGAAACCCGCCCCTACAGGCTGTTATAAATGGTGCAAGATGTTGTAGGGACACAGCACTGCTGTGTCCTCTGTGTCCTCATCTTTATGAGTTATCCTTGGATAGCCACACAGGTAGAAAGCATTTTTGCCACGCCCAGAATCGGTAATTGATTGAGCATTTCCGCCGCGAAAGCATCGATTAGCAAATAGCGACTTCTTTCTAAATCCAAACCGCGACTTTGCAAGTAGAAAAGTTCATCATCTTCTAATTGACTGACAGTTGCACCGTGGGAACATTTAACGTTGTCGGCGACAATTTCTAACTGCGGTTTGGTATCTACGCGAGCTCTCGGCGACAGCAACAAATTCCGGCTTAACTGTCCGGCATCTGTCAATTGTGCGGCTTTGCGAACGAAAACTTTGCCGTTAAATACAGCGCGAGCTTTGTTACCGATAATGCACTTGTGCAATTGGCGGCTTGTACCGTGAGGGTGATTGAAATCGATTACACTGTGAGTGTCTGATAACTGTTCACCAAAGGCTACGGTTAAACCATTTAGAGTTGTTTCAGTGGCTTCGCCGCGCTGAAATACTTCTAAATTGTGCCGCGATATTTTGCCTCCCAAGCTGATAGCATGGCAAGTATAACGGCTATTACGAGATTGCTCGATCGCACTTTTGCCGATATGAACAACTTCCCCACCTTCCCGCTGAAGCCGAACGTGATTCACAGTAGCATTTTCGCCGACCATAACATCGGTTACAGCATTCGTAAATGCAGCGACATTTCCGATAGTTGTGTAATCCTCAACCAGCGTCACATTGCTTCCAGGCTCAGCTATGACTAAGCAGTGCGGCTGGCAGATGGTGGGAGATGTACCTGGTGCTGTCAGGAACAGCAAGTGAATCGGAAGGTCGATCGACATATTGGCCGGCACGAACACCACCGCAGAATCAGCCAAACCCGCAGTATTCAGCGCCGTAAACACCTCGGTTTGCTGTCTGTGCTTGCTCAAAACATCGCTGATGCGCCCTTGATATTTTTCGGGTACATTGGATAGATTACCTGCGTAAAAGTCGATCCTCTTCGAGGGCTCCGCTAACGGCAAATTCGGCAAATTCACCGTTGATAAATCCGGTGCATAAAAACCGTTGACAAATACCAATCTTAATGGTAAATCATCCCGATTTTTCACTGGCATAATGATATCAGCCAGCTTAACTTTTGACTGATTGCTCTGGGGTATATGAAAAGGAATTTGCAACACCGACGACAAATCAGTAAAGCGCCATTCCTCATCCCTCACCGTCGGAAAACTCGAAGCAAGCACGTATTCAGTCGCCGCATCCCGCAAATCCTGCAACCCGTAGGCCGCACTTTTGCTATTAGCAGCCTCCAACTTGCCGCACTGATTCACCAAATCAGTCAAAAACATTTCCCTACTAGCAACTTGCGTATTCATCATCGCGCGCCTACTCCTGCTGCTTCCTCTTCCACAACCCAGTCATAACCGCGCTCTTCCAATTCCAGCGCCAACTCTTTCGGGCCAGTCAAGATAATTCGGCCGGCTTCCATGACGTGAATAAAATCAGGAATAATGTAATTCAACAACCGCTGATAGTGAGTAATCACCAACATCGAATTTTCAGCATTTGACAAATGATTCACACCGCCGGCGACAATCTTGAGAGCATCGATATCCAAACCCGAATCAGTCTCGTCCAAAATAGCTAATTTCGGTTCCAACAACGCCATTTGTAAAATTTCATTCCGCTTTTTCTCGCCACCGGAAAAACCCTCATTTACGCTGCGGCCTAAAAAAGAATCATTCATCTTGACAATATCTAGCTTTTCCTCGATTAAATCTTGGAAATCAAAAGCATCCAATTCTTCCAAGCCGCGATGTTTGCGGTGAGAATTGTAAGCCACGCGCAAGAAATCCAGATTGCTAACGCCGGGAATTTCTAAAGGATATTGGAAAGCTAGGAATACGCCAGCCAGAGAACGTTCTTCCGGCGGTAATTCCAGCAAATTTTGACCCAAAAAAGTAACTTCTCCGCCCGTTACCGTATAAGCAGGATGACCAGCTAATATTTTGGATAAAGTGCTTTTTCCCGAACCGTTCGGGCCCATAATCGCGTGAATTTCACCCGATTTAATTTCCAGATTCAAACCCTTAAGGATTTGGGTATCTTCCACATTCGCAGTTAAATCGCGGACGGATAGCACCACTTGACTATTTTCAACAATCATCTATTTTTTTCCTTTTCCTCAATGCACTTTACAGTTTTTTCTTCTCGTTCTTCTCGTTCCTAGGCTGTACCCATTGGTGACAATTTAAGGTTAAACCGATAGTCCGCCAGGGAATGAATTCCCTGTCTCAAAGCTTAAGTCCTCTGAAGAGGACTGAGAAGAAAATTTTTAAACTCATTAGTCCTCTTTAGAGGACTTTAGCTATTAGCCAGGGAATTCATTCCCTGGCGGACGGTGGGCTTAAGTTGTCACCAATGGACTCGGCCTGGAAGGGTTTCTTGCCCGCGAAAATTATCCGACACTTCCTTCGAGTTTCAAACTCAACAGCTTATCAGCTTCCGCCGCAAATTCCATCGGTAACTGATTGAAAACATCTTTACAGAAACCGCTAATCATCATCGAAATAGCATTTTCTGCGGAAATTCCCCGCTGTGCGAAGAAGAACAATTGCTCTTCCCCAATCTTAGAAGTAGAAGCTTCATGTTCCACTTTAGCAGTATGGTTCTGCACTTGAATATAAGGGAAAGTATTCGCTTGAGCGTTGTCGCCAATCAACATGGAATCGCACTGAGAGTAATTGCGAGAGCCTTTAGCATTCGGCCCCATTTTCACCAAACCGCGATAGCTGTTGGATGAATTACCCGCAGAAATTCCCTTAGAAATAATCGTGCTGCGAGTGTTTTTACCAACGTGGATCATTTTGGTGCCGGTGTCAGCTTGCTGTTTGTTGTTTGTCAGCGCTACCGAGTAGAATTCGCCTACCGAGTTGTCGCCGACTAACACGCAACTGGGATATTTCCAAGTAATCGCGGAACCAGTTTCTACTTGTGTCCAAGAAATCTTAGAATTTACTCCCTGACACAAACCGCGCTTAGTCACGAAGTTGTAAATGCCGCCTTTGCCGTTGGCGTCGCCAGCGTACCAGTTTTGCACTGTGGAATATTTGATGTCGGCATTGTCCATTGTTACCAATTCCACGACGGCGGCGTGCAGTTGGTTGGTGTCAAACATGGGGGCGGTACAGCCTTCGAGGTAAGACACAGAACTGTTTTCTTCTGCGACAATTAAGGTGCGCTCGAACTGGCCGGAATCTCCGTTGTTGATGCGGAAATAGGTGGACAATTCCATCGGACATTTGACGCCTTTGGGAATGTAAACGAAGGAACCGTCGCTGAATACGGCGGAGTTGAGGGCTGCGAAAAAGTTATCGCCGACTGGTACGACGCTGCCGAGATATTTTTCTATTAATTCGGGATAATCTTTGACGGCTTCAGAAATGGAACAGAAAATAACGCCATCTTTGGCTAACTTTTCTCTAAATGTTGTGGCAATTGAAACGCTGTCGAAAACGGCATCGACGGCGACATTTCCCAGCCGTTTTTGTTCGGAGAGGGGAATGCCGAGTTTCTCGAAGGTTTCTAGGAGTGTCGGATCAACTTCATCCAAACTGTTGAGCTTTTTGGGCTTTTGTTTGGGCGCGGAATAGTAGATAATTTGTTGGTAGTCGATCGCGGGATAGTGGACGTGGGGCCAGGTGGGCTCGGTCATTGTCAGCCACTTGCGGTATGCTTTGAGGCGGAATTGCAGCATGAATTCCGGTTCGTTTTTCTTGGCGGAAATCAGGCGGACTACATCTTCGCTCAAGCCGCGGGGGATGGTGTCTGACTCGATGTCGGTGACGAAACCGTATTTGTAGGGCTGGTTGACTAAGGTTTTGACTGTGGTAGAACTCATTATTTTGCGTGTTCAGTGTTCTAGATAATGCTCTCTGGATGGCAGACTGGGCAATGCCTGTCTGGGCTTGAGCGAGTTCTGCTGGACTGCTCTGGGAAGTTAAACAACAATTTGGTTGCTTTACTATATTTTAAGCTACATTAACAATAGTGATATTGTCAAAGTCAAATTAATAATTTTTTGTGAAGATGATGGAGACTACTCAGCAGACTTCCACGAAACAAGACATCCTGCAATATTTGCTCAAGGTGGGGCAGGGGACGGCTATTGAGTTGGCGGAGTCTTTGGATATCAGCCCGCAGGCAATTCGCCGTCACTTGAAGGATTTGGAAGCGGAGGGGCTGATTCAGTATCAGTCGGTTCAGGCTGGGATGGGGCGGCCGCAGCACATTTATGAGCTTACCAGTTTGGGGCGCGATCGATTCCCGAATCGTTACGGCGATTTTGCAGTCTCTTTCTTGGATACTTTGGCGGAAACCGTCGGCCGCGAGCAAGTGATTACTATCCTGCGAAAACAGTGGCAGCGCAAGGCGACGGAGTATCGGCGGCTGGTGGGTGCGGGTTCGCTGGAAGAGCGGGTGACTAAGCTAATGGAACTCCGCAGGGCTGAAGGTTATATGGCTGAGTGTTATCCTGTAGAATCGGTAGAGGTTGGGATGTGCGATCGCGCGGGTTTGGGCGATCGATTTGTGTTGATGGAACACAACTGCGCGATTTCTAATGTTGCTGAAACTTTTCCGAGTGTCTGCGGTAATGAGTTGGAAATGTTTGCAGCGGTTTTGCCGGATTGCATTGTAGAGCGGACTCACTGGATTATTGATGGGGAACACCGCTGCGGTTATTTGATTGCAAAGAAGAATGAAGAAGTTCGGCAACGGATTTTCTAACGGATGTCACGGATGTCACGGATGAAAGTTCGGCAACGGATGAGTGTAACGGATGTCACGGATGTCAGGGATTACCAATTACCGATTAGCAATTACCAATTTTTAATATATGGAACCGCTAGCAGATTTTTTAAAGCCGGAAGAGTGTGCCGAAGTTGATATGGCGCTGCTGTCGTCGAAGGAGAAGTTTTCGGCACGGCTGGCAATTTATGCTTTGAGGGTGCTCAAGCAAATTTCTGAGGAGAGGGGTTTGCCGGTGGCTGAGGTGACTAATGGGCAGGTGATGGATTGGATTAAGAATGATGAGAGTATTAAAGGGTCGCTCGAACTTGATGCGAGTTTTGAAAACTTTTTTACGAATTTGGTAATTGCGTCTTTGCGGCCTTTGAGGCAAATTGCGACAGAATCGGGAGGGGCGATCGAACAATTAACAGTTAAGCAGGTCGTGGCGTGGTTTGAGAAGGACGGGAAGATTCGCAGAGAACAGGGAACCGAGGCGGCGTTTTTGGACTTGTGAGTTAAAGGTCGATCGGCCCATCTGGCCAATAATACGTCAAACTCGGCTATTGGGGGCTGTTTCGGGCGCTCGAAAAAAAGTTTTGATAAAGGGGTTGACAGACAAAGGAAAACTTGATAAGGTAATTAAGTCGAGCGAAAGAGATGCAGCGCATCAAACTGAACGCAGACACAGGATTAAAAGTTTTCAAAGCTTTCCTGGTGCTTATGATGTAATGGAACCACTCCGATCCATCCCGAACTCGGTTGTTAAACGTTGCTATGGCGAAGATACTCGGCGGGTCACTGCCCGGTAAAATAGCTCAGTGCCAGGTTAATAATAAATTAAAGCTCTTTTCCCGCAACAACGGAAAAGGGCTTTAGTTTTTTGGTGAGTGATTAGGCATCTACACAACAGCAAGTCTTGGGCCACAGGATGCCTAAACTATACTCCCCACAAGAATTGTTAGAGATGTCTTTGGTGCCAGTTTTGTAGAAATCTAAATATTCTGGGCCAGCAGCAGATTTTGGGTCGCTCGAACTTGATGCTACTTTGGAAAACTTTTTTACGAATTTGGTGGTGGCGTCTTTGCTGCCTTTGAGGCAAATTGCGACAGAAGCCGAAAGGGCGATCGAACAATTAACAGTTAAGCAGGTTGTGGCGTGGTTTGTGAAGGACGGGAAGATTCCCACAGAACAGGGAACCGAGGCGGCTTTTTTGGACTTGTGAGTTAAAGGTCGATCGGCAACACTGGCAAATAATACGTCAAACTCGGCTATTGGGGGCGGTTTCGGGCGCTCGAAAAAAAGTTTTGATAAAGGGGTTGACAGACAAAGGCAAACTTGATACAGTAATTAAGTCGAGCGAAAGAGATGCAGCGCATCAAACAAAACGCAGACACAGGATTAAAAGTTTTCAAAGCTTTCCTGGTGCTTATGATGTAATGGAACCACTCCGATCCATCCCGAACTCGGTTGTTAAACGTTGCTATGGCGAAGATACTCGGCGGGTCACTGCCCGGTAAAATAGCTCAGTGCCAGGTTAATAATAAATTAAAGCTCTTTTCCCGCAACAACGGAAAAGGGCTTTAGTTTTTTGGTGAATTATTACTCATCTACACAAAAGCTCGTCTAGGGCCCTTTGTAGAAATCTCAATATTCTGGGCCAGCAGCAGATTTGTGGTCGATCGAACTTGATGCGAGGAAGGAAAACTTTTTTACGAATTTGGTAATTGCGTCTTTGCGGCATGAGAGGCAAATTGCGACAGAATCGGGAGGGGCGATCGAACAATTAACAGTTAAGCAGGTTGTGGCGTGGTTTGTGAAGGACGGGAAGATTCGCAGAGAGTAGGGTGTCGAGGCGACTTTTTTGGATTTGTGAGTGAAAGGTCGATCGGTCTTTAACTCACAAACCCGGCCTGAAACCCAAATAATTCGAGCTGTTTCGGGCGATCGAAAAAAAGTTTTGACTTTGGGGTTGACAGACAGGGGAAAACTTGATAAGGTAATTAAGTCGAGCAAAAGAGATGCAGCGCATCAAACTGAACGCAGACACAGGATTAAAAGTTTTCAAAGCTTTCCTGGTGCTTATGATGTAATGGAACCACTCCGATCCATCCCGAACTCGGTTGTTAAACGTTGCTATGGCGAAGATACTCGGCGGGTCACTGCCCGGTAAAATAGCTCAGTGCCAGGTTAATAATAAATTAAAGCTCTTTTCCCGCAACAACGGAAAAGGGCTTTAGTTTTTTCACATAATATTTTCACATAATATTTTCACATAATATTTTCACATACTATTTTTGCCCCGTCTGCTCCAACGCCCTGCTAGAAGGCGCTTTGGCGGCAATTTCACAACTTCTCTGCCACTTTCAGCTTGTTTCTTCTCCAAGTCGGCAAATATTGCGTCCAAGAAGTCATAATTGAAAGACTTGGCATACTCTTCACGAATTTTGTGAATTTCTTCTACGATTTCATCTGTCAGCATAAATTAATTTCCTAGTAATTCATAAGGCGTACAAAGAATCGGTAATTCGTACCCGCAATCAAAGCTGATTTCTGCAAGTTTTCCCTGGATTTGAGCGTTTGCGATATGCTTGCAGTTCCAGGTTAACAGGTAATCCAAACCGTGAACGGTTGCTGCTGCAATGTGAATTGCATCGATATGTGCTTTAGGGGGAAGATTGCTGCGTGCAAGAAATTGTGCGGCTAAGTCTCGGACAGCTCGATCTCATTCCAGCAATGGAACACCGCGAAGGAGTTCCATAGGTTGAACCGCAATCTCTGCGTCTCCTTGTGCTACCTCGTTTAGGACAGCCTGTGAGATGTACAGTGTGAAAGCACTGCGGCGATACTCCCACCAATCTTTTGTGACCTCGATATTGGCAGCCAGGATTAGGTTTTTGGTCGATCGAGCTGTGAGGTAGCCCAAGATGCTGGTTTCAATGTAGAGGGTTTCACTCATACGGGATAGGTTGATAGCCTCTTCATTTTAAACCCAACCATTCCTCGTTGTAAAACTCCTGCATCGCATAGGATCATAGCTCTAAACCTTATTGCCGATACTTGTTGAGTAGGACTTGCTGATATTCGCTCTCAGGCTCATTAGTCATTACTTCCAAGCGATCGACTTCCTCGAACCATTTTGCCCAAGCTTTGGCAATATCGTCTGGGAGTTGGGGTTCAGCTATTCTATTTTGGTGCTTGTGCATCACAAAGTCGAGGAAGTCACTGACTTCTGGCAAGAATGATTCTGGAAGTGGCTGCAATAAGGACGATCGTAATATTAGGAATAGTCATAATAATTGCCCATTCCAGTCGTTTTTATTTTAATACAATCATAACAAGCGATCGCCCTTAATCTTAGCAGTCAACAGTGGGCGATCGCATCTTTCCTAGTTTTCTAACGGCAAAGGTGAGCCGCGGCTAGTAACCTTTGCTCGCTCGAAATATTACTTGGGAACACAGGACCAACTATGCTTGCATTTGGGACAGCTTAAATTCAGTTGTCCTAAATTACTTGGAGCGCGTAGCTTTTGAGAACAATTTGGACAAGCAATAACTACTTTTATAGGTTGAGTTATTGGGCTATCTGAAAAAAGTTGCTCTAAAAGTTCATAGACTTCACTAAGGGAAATATGACCATTTTCTAACGATTGCACCAATTGATGAGCATCGTCAGGACTAATTAAATTATTGGTGACTGCTTCTTTCAGCACCAAATAAAATCTTGTCTTATCCTGCTCATCAAAGTTAGACCGTCTCTCTTTAGCTTCAACTTCTCTTAACTGTTCTTCATACTCATTCAATAACTGCTTGCGTTTACCTTCATGAAAGCCACCATCTTTGATGAATCTCGATACACCATATACAGTGGCTCCGCCAACTACAGCAGCACCCGCAACGAGGGCAGCAGGAGCAGCTACAAGCATACCAAGACCTGTTACGGCTGTGAAAATAGGTATGGAAGCTGTGGTTGACCCTAAAATTGCTGCTGCTGCTCCTGCTCCACCAGCGCCTAATGCAGTCACTCCAGCATCAGCAATAAGTCCCACTCCATCACTCGGATTATTCTTTAGTTCTTCAATTAGTTTGAGCAGTTGTTCTTTCGTCAATTCTTGCTTGTTAGACATTATTAAATCTCAGTAATTTCAGGTTGGAGATTAAGCAGTAATAACGTTACGAAATACAGTATTGAATACGTCTGCAAACAGAGAAAAGAAATGTTGAACAATTTCACCAACATCTTCACCCACGTTTGGAAATTGTTTGTCTAGTCTATGCCCAACCACTGCACCCATTACAGTAACAGTTATTCCCAATGCTGCTGCCACCGGAACTAAAACTTGCCCTAAAAATGGTATTGAAGTTATTAAACCTGCAATAGCAGCCCCAACTACAGCACCTATCCCAGCACCGACTACTAAAAATGGATGAGCCTTAACGAACTTAAGAATTTTTAGCAGCACAATTTTTCCAACAGCAAAAACTTTACCTCCAACCTTTTTTGTAAAGGTAATTAGCTCATGCAATCGACTGATAAATTCTTTGGGAAGCCCAAGCTCTTGAAGTTGCGCGTATACTTCACTACTTTTTATTGACTCAGCTTCTGCATTCCAAAGTGCAAGTTTTAAATTTGCTTGTCCTGGAGATAAATTTTGATTGTTCATCTGTAACTCCTGATACTGGCTGCTACATAACTTGTCCTACCTAATTGTAATAAAATTTTAGGATAAAGCCTCAGCGAAATTACGTAAACTTATACACGCTACAAATTTACGAGTGCGAGCACACCGCTCCGACTCACAACTTCATAATAAAGCACTTCTGTCTGAAGAGGCTCAGGAAGTTCTGCTAATTTTTCTAAAATTACTGGCTGTATCATGGTTTCTACTTGCGATCGATACCCATCAACTCCATTAAAGCACCAACACCAAATATCAGCAACAGAATACCCCATGATCTAGCCCGATCGCCCCCGCCTCCCAAATTGCGATCGCACTGACACCCTCATTATTTTGCAACTTGCCTAAAATCCCCCGATCGACTATTCTTCCTAGTAGATATGATCTTGATATAACAACTGACAAAAACATGACAGCAATATTACCGCCTTGGATAGTTTTAGACTCCCTATTGCACAACTGGCTACTAGAAGATATCGGTAGGGGCGATCGCACAACATCGGCCTTATTTCCCGCAAACAGCATCCAGGGTAAGGCTAAATGGATTGTCAAAGAAGCTGGAGTCATAGCCGGATTGCCAATTGCCGATCGCACATTTAAACTTTTAGATAGCAGCCTCAGTTTCATCCCCCAAGTACCGGAAGGGAAACTGTGCGAAAAAGAAGAAGTAATCGCCGAGATTTCCGGCAATTTCGAGGCGCTGCTAACCGGAGAAAGAGTAGCATTAAACTTGGCAATGCGTTTGAGCGGCATCGCTACTTTAACTCAGAAATATGTTGACAGAATTGCCGATTTGCCAGTGCAATTAGTGGATACGCGCAAGACAACGCCGGGGTTGAGATTGTTGGAAAAATACGCAACTCAAGTCGGCGGTGCTTGCAATCACCGGATGGGATTAGATGACGCGGTGATGATTAAAGACAATCACATTGCGGCGGCTGGAGGAATTGCAGAGGCGATCGCCCTAATTCGCAATTCTATCCCCTATCCGCTGACGATCGAAGTCGAAACCGAAACTCTCGCCGAAGTAGAAACAGCTTTGCAGCACAAAGCCGATATTATCATGTTAGATAATATGTCCTTTGATTTGATGCGGCAGGCTGTCGCCATAATTCGCCAAAAGAGTGATCCGGTAAAAATAGAAGCTTCCGGCAATGTTACTTTAGAAACAATTAGAAGTGTAGCCGAAACCGGAGTTGACTATATTTCTACCAGTGCTCCGATTACGCGATCGACTTGGCTGGATTTGAGCATGAAAATTAATAGTTAGTTGACTGTTGACTGTTGACTGTTGTGATATCAAATCAGGGTTAAATACTCTCTTGATCTCTTAGTCTCGCGTTGCCCGGAATTCCTTTGTGTGCTCGCGTTGGTAGCGGTTTCAACCGCTTAGTGATAAAGAAGTTAATGAACCCGGATTTAGTATCATTAGTCAGTAGTAACAAGGCTAATTTTCAATTCCCAATTCCCCATTCCCCATTCCCAATTACTTAGAGATAAAATGAACCCAAAAATTCCCGTCAGGCATACACACGCTGCGGATTAAGCGATAGGGATAGTGCAAGTAGGCACCGCTGACACTTGTATCGTAGCCACTTCCTAACCACTCACCATAGGGATCGTGGACGAAGAATCCCTCGCTGTCGTAGCCTGATGCAACTATAATGTGACCGAAAGACGTAAAGTATCCGTGGATGACAGCAGGATTTCCGGTGGCGAGCCAATCTTGAACGTCATCAATAGTTGCATTCTCGGTAAAGAAATCTTGAGCGCCGTAATCTCTAACAATCTTTGCTAAATCGTAGGGGTCCCAGCGACTGTAACCTTTGGCGATCGCATATTCGTAAAGTTCATCTTCATATTGCCCGGTTTGTTTGCGCCGCGGCACTCTCAAAAAGTCCAGACACATCGCTATTGAAGTTACATTGCAAGAACCTGTAGGATTATTCAAGTTATCCAGTTGCGATAGATAAGGAATGCCAAGCCTGACTGTTGGGGGATTCGGTTTGGGATAAAACAGAACGCTGTCTTGAGTAACTTGAGCGTGTGCTCCGAAAACATACCAAATTCCTGAATCTTTGAAAGACTCGTTGCGGAGAGCAACTCTGATGTGACCGCGAGCCGGGGCAAAAGCCAAGATTTCAAACTCTTTTCCGGCTGGTATTACTTGTTTTTCCGAGTCCTGAAGTTGAGAAGACGCCAGCGGTTTTGATTTAAAAATAGTGTCTCTGAGCGTTTTCAGGATCAGGGGATGTGTGGGAATCTCCTCTGGTTTGGTTTCAATCAGCTTTTTGGCTGTGACTGCTCCCAAAAAACCCGCTTCGCCGCACTTCATCAGAGTTTGAAATCGGTGGAGGGTGGCGGTAGAGAGAGGGCCAAAAATTCCGTCTACGGGAGGCTTCAGTAAACCCAGGTCAATGAGGCGGCTTTGAATTTGGGCACTGAGTTCGTCGTCTGCAGCGATTGCTTTGGCATCGTACCTAATGTTTGAGTTGAGAAAGTTTTGTAATTTCATGCTTGCGTCCGTGCCCCTGTCAATCGATTTTAGATTTTAGATTTTAGATTTTAGAATTACGATGCCGATCAATCCGGTTTCCCTAGACTAAATTGCTTGCTCCTCAATAATTCCCAGTTTATCGTCTCATAAAATTACGGTAATTTTGCCGATCAACCGATTTTAGATTTTAGATTTTAGATTTTAGATTTTAGAATTACGATCGCCGATAAACCCGGTTTCCCTAGACTAAATTGCTGGCTCGTCAATAATTCCCTGTTTATCGTCTCATCAAATTACGGTAATTTTGCCGATCGCACGTACCTTAAAGGCTTCATATTAATTATTTGATACAAAACCTTCAAGGCGCGGGCCGATCGAATTTCACGCACTATTGACTAAAAATCCCTGGTGCGCCTTGACATTGTTTCTGCCGAATGGCGAAGGCAGTTGGATGGCTCAAAAGCAGAGGGATGGCAGAATTCCCCTGTTGAGGCGAAGTCAGATTTATGCTTCGTCGGGGCGAATTACCACAACACCCATTGCGTCGGGAGAGAGATATTTGACGGCGGCTTCTCGGAGATCCTCGGCAGTCTGAGCTTGGATGCAGGCGGCATAGTTGAGGGCGGGAGCGATATCTCCTACCATCGACTGATAGTAACCGTACAAACTTGCTCGATCGCTCGGAGTTTCGTTACCAAAGATAAACCGATTTGCTACTTGAGTGCGGATGCGGGAAATTTCGGCATCTGTCACCAGTTCGGTTTGGAGAGTGCGGATGTGTTGGACGATCGCAGCTTCCACTGCTGCCAAGTTTTCTGTCGGTAGTTGAGCGGAAATCGAGAAGATGCCACCGAGTCGCTGAGTCATGTTGCTGACTGAAATTGACGACACTAGCCCTTTTTCTTCGCGCAAATCCTGAACTAAGCGAGTTGTGCGGCCGTGACCCAATATTGTCGCCAAAACGTCCAGGGCATAAGTTTCGGACATTTCCATGAAACCTGGCACTCGCCACATCACGATCAATCGGGCTTGCTGAAGGGCAGAGTCTACAAATTCGCGGCGGACTGTTTCTGTAAACGGCGATTCTTGGCCGTAGTTCAGGAGTTGGGGTTCTGGGTGAAATTTGCCGACAGCAGGCACATTTATTTTGTTGTTTTGTGCTGTACTTTTTGCTGCAAAACTGTCTGCGACAATTTCTATTAGTTGCTCGACAGGCAAATTGCCGACAGCTACGGCTGTCATGGCCCCTGGGTGATATCT
The DNA here is from genome assembly GCF_036702355.1 of Microcoleus sp. D3_18_C4. NCBI lineage: Bacteria > Bacillati > Cyanobacteriota > Cyanophyceae > Oscillatoriales > Microcoleaceae > Microcoleus > Microcoleus sp. D3_18_C4. The sequence goes on along the minus strand of NZ_JAUBTF010000013.1, from coordinate 124,210 downwards.
GCTGCTGTGGAAATCCCGCATTTGTTGGGCTGTCAACTGTTCGATTACCGCAGTCGGGCCGAGTACCGGTCGCTTGTAGGGCAAAACTTCAAACGCTAATTCCATCGATCGCTGATAGGTGCGGCGGCGGGGATTATCTTCCGATCGTCTAATTTCTTCTAAGACTACCAGCCGTTCGCGATCAAAGGCGTCGTCGGGAATGCTGGCGTTGAGCAACACATCGACTTGCAGGGGAGCTAGTTCGGCAAAATCTTTAGGAGCTGTGGTGATGTAATAGTTAGTGTAATCTTGGCTGGTGGCTGCATTGGTGACAGCGCCGCGCTGCTCGATCGCGCGCTCAAATTCGCCACTGGGAATGCTCGGAGTTCCCTTAAAAATCATGTGTTCTAAAAAGTGAGCCATGCCGTTAATGTTGTCGGGTTCGACGGCTGAGCCTAAATTGAGCCACACGCTGAGGTTAACAGCATCAACCGGCAAGTGTTCGGCTATAACGGTGAGGCCGTTGGGGAAATGGCGGATTGTTGGGGCGTTGAGGGGCGATCGGGCTGAGGTTTTGAGCAGGGTTGATGTCATTTGGCTTTTAAATTTATCTTGTTCTCTATATCTTAAAGGGTCTTTAAGGAAGAGCTCAGGCATTGGGCATTTGGGGCAAAAAATGCGACTTTGGGTATGGAGGGTAATGCACGCACCGAGTTTTTCGTCTCCCTAGAGCAAGTCCTGTTAACGTATTTCTGCGAGCGCGATCGTTAATTTATCCTAATAGTTGCCCAAGTCCTCAGTTTTTTTGGTGACAGCATTCGATGGAAAATCGAAGATTGAATAACAACTTAGTATTTCCACAAGCAGCTTTTCAACGATTTTGGCGATCAACTTCGGGGAAAATCGGCTTAATTTTGACTGTAGCGCTGATGATATTGGCACTGTTAGCCCCCGTACTTGCTCCTTACGATCCGGCGGTTGATCGAGATTATTTGTCGCGCTTAGTGGCTCCTAGCGCTAAGCATTGGTTGGGCACCGACGGTTTGGGGCGAGATTTGTTAGTGCGGGTGTGGCACGGATTGGGAATATCTTTACTCGTCAGCCTGGTTTCTGTGGGTGTGGGTTTAATTTTGGGAGCGCTTTTGGGGCTGGTGGCCGGGTATTTTCGGGGGTTGCTGGAAATTGCGATCGGCACTTTGGCGGATATTTTGCTAGCTTTTCCTTCGATTTTACTGGCGATCGGCGTTGTTACGGTCACCGGGCCGAGCCTGCAAAGTGTAATTATCGCTGTCAGCCTCGTGCAAATTCCGATTTACATCCGCTTAACTCGCAGTATGGTGCTGTCTCTGCGGGAACAAGAATTTGTTTTGGCTGTCAAGGCCTTGGGCGCCAGCGACTTGCGGATTATTTTTCGCCACATTTTGCCGGGAAGTCTGGCGCCTCTAGTTGTACAAGCAACTCTTTCGACTGGTACGGCGACACTAGAAGCTGCTGGTTTGGGTTTTTTGGGTTTGGGCGCACAGCCGCCGGTTCCTGAGTTGGGGACGATGCTTTCTGATGCTTTTAAGGGCGGATACGCTCTTTCTTCTCCTTGGACGATCGTGTTTCCAGGTTTGCTGATTACCTTGACTGTTCTTGGTTTCAACCTTTTGGGCGATGGCCTGCGAGACGTTTTAGATCCCAGAGGGAATTAGAGAGGGAGTGGGGGAATTTATACTTTTTCGTTTTGCCTTCTGCCTTTTACCTTCTGCCTTCTTCCCTCTGCGCCCTCTGCGCCCTCTGCGGTTCATCCCCTCTTCCTTCTTCCTGACTCTCCAATCTCAAATCTCATCAAATAGACTGACTTGACTGCTGTCACGATCTACGCGAAACTTTACATACAACTGATGTATTGCTTCTACATATTAATAAGTTCTGTTAAGTTGTGACTCAAAACCTATCAATTCGTCAAAATTGATATAGCGCTTTGTCAGTCAGCCAACTCTCAAGAAGCTACTTCAGGAGGCATCGTCCCTGGCTTGCTGGTGTCGGTGTCTGGTCTCACTATTCCTATTCAGTCAGCCCGGATTATGGAAACACTAGAGTTTGTGATCTATCCAGATGGCCGCGTACAGGAAACAGTCACCGGCATTGTCGGTGCTTCCTGCGCTGAGGTAACGGCTGCAATTGAAGCTCAGCTCGGCGTGGTGCTTCATCAAGAGTCAACATCTGAATATTTCACGCAAGCGCTGCATCAGTCAGCCGAAGCGACAGCCCAAGTGGCTTTTAGCGATTGGTAATTTTTTTGTTGAGTTCACTTAAATTTTTTTGGAACCACCATGTCACATTTTAGCCAAATTAAGACCCAGATCCGCAATTTGAATTCTTTGGAAGCTGCTTTAACTGACTTGGGTATCGACTGGAAGTCGGGCCCGACTGAGGTGCGTGGCTATCGCGGCCTAACCAGCACCGCTGAGGTCGTAATTGAGCAACAAAATGGCTACGACGTAGGTTTTAGCTGGAACGGGACTGAGTATGAATTGGTGGCTGACTTGCAGTTTTGGCAGCAAGCTTGGTCTGTAGACCGTTTTCTGAATAAGGTGACTCAGCGCTACGCTTACCATACTGTGGTGAATGAAAGCGCTAAGCAGGGTTTCCAAATTTCTGAGCAAAAGCAAAATCAAGACGGTTCGCTCCGCTTGGTGGTGCAACGCTGGTGCGCTTAATAATTTTTCGAGATTTTTGCAATCTTGTCTCATCAAAGTCCGCTTTCGCGGACTTATTTACTATTGTGGGGGTCTAAATGTCTGAGCTTTCTGGACTCGGAATAGATACAGCAATTGATCGCTCTGGTTTAGAGCCGGAGTTGGGGGGATTTTTGCGGGATGCGCCCGATCGCTCTGGTTTGGAACCGGAGTTGGGCGGGGTGTTGCGCCAAAAAGGTGTCTATGTTGATGAGATTACATGCATTGGCTGCAAGCACTGTGCTCACGTTGCTCGCAATACTTTTTATATTGAACCGGATTACGGTCGATCGCGCGTGGTTCGACAAGACGGGGATTCTGAAGAGTTGATTGCTGAGGCGATCGACACTTGTCCGGTGAATTGCATTCACTGGGTTGATTACACCGAACTCAAGAATCTGGAAGAAGAACGCAAGGATCAGGTGATGCCTGTCGTTGGTTTTCCGGTGGATATGGCGACAGTTAAGGCCGGTATTCGCCAGCGCCAAAAGAATAAGTTGCGCGATCGTCAGTTCAAAGGTAGCCATTGAAATCCCCAATTCCCATCCGCAGCTTGAAACCTGTGGCTCAAACAACGAAAACAGCCCGCGCGGGCTGTTTTTATATACATTCTATAATTAATTTATTTGAGAGGATGGTGCTCAGCGAGAATTTTCTCAACTCTAGCTTCGTCAATTCTGGCAGTTAATGTTGATGCCTCGTTGTTATCCCGAATGGTTTTTGCTAAAGTAAAAGACGAGCCGATTGAAAAAGTTAAACCCATACCCATAAAAGCTTTCTGCCAGGGGTCTACTTGTAAATAAATGATACCTACAGTAGTTGCGGAAATGGCAAGAATAAAAGAAACCCAGCACTGAAGTATCCAAGCATTAGTATCTTTTTGGCGTATGATTTGTTTCTGCATAGTGCCTCTAAGTCAAATATATCTTTTGGTTCATTAACTTAAAGAATAGATAGGGTGAGTGAAGCGGTCAGGAGAGGAAGGGACAGTTTCGATAAGTGAACAGTGCGATCGGGCTTTTTACTAAAAATTAGAACGCTGTAGATAGGGTTTAAGGCTCAAGGAAGACTGGGTGGGAGTAGACAGTTGGAAAACTCCACTAAGGAAAGCTAGTTTTTTCTCAAAATAGCGTAAGGTGCGCCGGGCCGCACCTTACTTCTCCCACTCCGCCTCCGCTGACGAGAGTTTGACTTTTGAGCGGTTTCAAGCGCCGACTCTTATCTACTTGGTTTGTGTAGCCCCGGTTTCAACCGCCGAGTTATATCTACTTATTTTTCTGCTGAGTCTTCGCTTGTTCGATCGCAATTTCCCTCACTGCTTGGAAAGAACTCAAATTCGATGAGCCCTCAATCGCCTTCACCGCCAAATCTTGAACCTGTTTCAAAGCAGAATCCAGTTGTTTCGACAAGCTAGCAATGCGCTCATCTTGATTTTGAATTGTCTGCAACATCCCTTGAATTTGCAGTTCATAATTTTGCTTTTGCCCTTCAACATCTTTAGCCCACATATCAGCCTTAACTTTAGCTTGATAATTGCCAATATTGCGACCGTTATCTTTCCCGTTCTTGATATTAGCTTCCAGTTCTTTCGGGAAAGCTTCTACCTTCGCCTTCACCTCAGCATAAAGTTTTTCCCGTTCCGCAATAGATTTTTCGCGTTCCGCCCACTGTTTCTCCTGTTCTTGCTGAAACTCTTCGATTTCTTGATACAGTGTTTTCTGGCGCTGTTGGTATTCTTCGATGTCCAGATTTCGCTGAAGATTCAAATCATAATCATACAATTCTTCATCCCGCTCGCGAGCTTTTTGCTCATGCTCATTGCGTTCTTGAATCGCCAATTTGTGGAGTTCCTGCTCTTTTTCCCAAGCTTGGCGGCGTTCCAACAATTCCTGTTCAACAGTTTCGCGCTGTTCGCTGAGTTCACCAGCAAAAGTTTTCGCGCTTTCTTCGTACTGTTGAATTAAAGTGTCCAGCGTATCTTCTGCAACATCTTCTAAACTGTGCAACTCTTGCAGTTGTTGAATTTCCTCGCCCACAGTGCGCCGCAATTCTTCGACTTTAGCAGCTTCGGAAGTTAATTTTTCAGACAACTCGCTGACAGCGCCACCAAAGCTAAATTGCAGCAAAATCAAATTATCAATTGTGGACTGCATTTTTTGTGGATTTTGAGTTAAAGCCATTGGTTTTGGTGCTTCCACAATAGGTTTTTCGGGGACTGATATTTGCTTTTGGGAAGCGTTTAGCTGTTGGATTTGCAATTCTAACTGCGCTTTTTCTTGCGCTGCTTCCTTGTACGCTTCTAAGATTTCAGCCTTGGTGCTTTTGTCGCTAACTTTTTTGTTCATGACTTTTCATTTCTTAATAGCGTGGAAAATTTCTGTCATTTTTTCGTAAGGTGGGCATTGCACCCCTTACTGGGTTTTAAGCTTTGCTGGCAAAAGCTTTCATTGCCAAATCTTGCGCTTGCTTCATCGTGGCTTGCAGTTGCGCGGAAATTTCGGCGATTTGTTCGGTTTGCCGCCCAATTGTCTGCTGTAGAGATTGCACTTTCAATTCATATCCTTGCTTAGTGCCTTCCCACTCTTTCTCCACTAAATCTGCCTTGACTTTAGCTTCGCGGGAAACTTCTTGAATTGCTTCTTCTTTGGCTTTGACATAAGCCTGTTTGAGTTCTTCTTCAAATCCGGCGGCTTTTCTTTGATTCTCTTCAAACTCCGCTTGATTGTCGCTGAGGACTTTTTCCCGTTCCACCCAATTTTTTTCTTTTTCGCGGGTAGATTCTTGCAAATGCCGTTCTAGTTTACGCTTCGTTTCTTCGTATTCGTCGGTTTCGATTTTGCGGCTGCGCTGTAATTCGTATTGATAATCGGCTGTTTCTTCCTGGCGCTTTTTAGTGAGGAGTGCAGTTTGTTCTTGAACTGCTGCCTCAAATTCTTCTTGTTCTTTTTCCCAAATCTTGCGTTTTTGGGTCGTGTCTTTTTCGATAATTTCGCGTTGGTTAGCAGCGTTTTGTTCGAGCAGGGTCAATTTTTCTCGGTGCTCTTGAGTTAAAATGTGGAGGGCGTCTGCTACAATTCTGATTTGCTGCAACTCTTGCAATTGTTCGGCTTCAATTTCGATCGCGCGTTTTAATTCGTCTAATTTGGAAGATTCCGCCTTCAGTTTTTCGGAAAGTCCGCTGATGGTACTGCCAAAATCTAATTGCAAGTCAGCCAAGCCTTTGACGATGCTGTCAATTGTGTAGGTGGAAGCGACTTCGAGGAGTTGTTTGTTTTTGGCTTTTTCGGCTGACTGTTCTTTGGTTTCGACTTTGGATTCGATCTTTTTTTTGTCGGCTAAAATCTGCTGAAAGTTTTGCAAAATTTGGGCTTTGCTATCCTTGGCAGTTGCTATTGTCATAATGTTTGCTTCTCCTGATTATAACTTTTCGACACTTTTGAGTGAGACTTTCTCAGTTATTCTAAGTTGCGGAGTTGGCTGAGAATGGAACGGTATTTTCTGGCTGCATCGGGTTTTTCTTCGGGATTGCCACTGGCTAGAGTTTTGAGAAGTTTCCAGCAGCGATCGCACCGATTTCCTTCCGAGCAGCCGCACTCATAAATTATACTCAAAAGTGCGCCTTTTAACAATTGATTTTCGGCTAACAAAGCTCGGTAATTTCGCTGAACTGATTCGGCTACTAAAGTCATGTGCTGGAAATCTTCGGTGAGACTGTCGATGTCGTTAACTGCATCTGTCCGAATTTGATCGAGCAGCTCAAGATTCTCTTTCAAACGACTTTCTTGCAGATTTGGTTTGGTTTTCAGCTTGGTTAATTTCTTCATTTCACTCTGTTGTAACAGTTATGGTAAAGGCGCGATTTAATCGCGCCTTACAACAAAATTAGAACAAGTCAGCAGTTAATTGGTCTTCCGCTGGCGGTAGCGACATACCGCCGTTGGAATTCAAAGCAATAGCATCGCTTTCACCGCCAGCGTGAGCAGCCATCAAGCAGGCAACTTGCTGCGCCGGCAGGTTATCTAAACACACCATAGCTTTTGTTCCTTCTAAGTCAATCATCCGCGATTGATTGCTAGAATCGGACAAAACTGCTGCTGCTTGGTCGATAACCGCCCAATCTTTCCGCTCGTTCCAAGACCATTTCAAGCTGTAGTAGTTGATCGGTTTTACTACTCCGCTGTCGTCTGGTTTCTGACCGGAATGCTTGACAAATTCGGGAACAAAAATTCCGGTTGCAGGTTCTACGCCGCGAGATTGAACTGATGCTACCAAACGGTTAAAATCGTTCAAGCTGCGGTTTTTGATGTATGTCACCATGACAACTCCTTGCGGCAATTCGCCACTTTCTGCGACAAACCACAGTTGACCCCAAAGTGTGTGCGAAGTTTGACCGAGGGAACCGAAGAATTTGGAGAATTTGAGGATTGTCATGGAACACTTAGAACCGTAGTCTGTATCGCCGATCGCCCATTGGCCACTTTGGCAATTGTTACGCACTGCGATCGGGATTTCTGGTACTAGCAAAGCATTGCTCGGTTTGGCACCAAATACTGAAAATGTAGGTCTTTCTTGTGTTTTAGTAGTCATTGTTCGTTTTTCCTTAGTTATTGATTTATGTTCTGACAATTAGGAATCGGTAATTAGAAATTGGGAACTCACAACAATCGAATTATTTTTCTTCCTTCTTCCTTCTTCCTTCTTCCTTCTTCCTTCCATTACCTAATGAGATGTGTTGTTGCTTTTGGTTCTGGATAGGTATACTCAAGCATCGCCTCTTGTTGAGCTTTGATAATCCGCAGCGCGGCGAGCAAATGCTCTAATGTTTCTAGGTGCGCTGGGGTGAAGTGGATGCTGAAGCCTTCGCCATCCCGCGCGTAGCCGGGACAAACCAGTGAGGCTGAGCTTTGTTCTTCGTGGGTGGCGATGTATAGCCAGTCATCGTCTTCGAGCTTGTAATGCGTGTCTGTCCAGGTTCTCAGCATTTGCGATCTGCTCCTCCTTATTTGCTGCGTACAAGCGTTTTGACGCCCAGCGCTTCTCACTCCTCTACAGTTGACGACGCTATATGTAGCGTGTGAGCTAGGCTAGTTTGCACTTTTAACCCCACCAGTCCGGCTCTATTGGTTGATTAAACCGTCAACTAACCTCATGGTAGCGCGGGTTGATTTTCCCGTCAAGTATTTTGTTGAACTTTTCATCAAAACAGGCTAGAATGCTTGTCAGGAGGCAAAAAACCGTGGAACAAACATTTGGAAGACTGATCCGTCAAGCTCGCAAGGACAAAGCTTACTCACAACGTGAGCTAGCAGCTATGCTAAGTGTGGACTTTACTTATTTGTCGAAGTTGGAGAACGATCGAGCGGATTATGCGCCAAAAGAGGACGTAATCCGATCGCTAGCGCGGAATCTCGACATAAACGAAGAGGAATTGATTTTCCTGGCGGGGAGACTGCCGCAGCAGTACGAAGCGCTGCTGAAGCAGAATCCGAAGGAAATGCAGGCTCTTTTCCGCCGGATGCAAGAAAATCCAGATTGGCTCAAACAATCTTTTGAAGCGTAAGAGAGGCCCCTCATAGTGAGTATTTTTAAGCCGTATTGCTTCTACCCCAAAGAAACGATCGAGCGTTTGGCAAATGACATCTTGATGCAGATGCAGAAAACGCAAAATTTTGCTCCGAGATGGCCTTTTGATGCGACAACGGTTGCTGATTTTCTGGATTTGGGCGTAGTTTGGGAGTGCATTGACCCGGATGAAGAAGGTGCGATCGCGGCGAGGATTTTGCCGCAGCAGCGGTTAATCGAAATCAACGAACAGATTCTCGAAAAACCGCCGGGTTTCATCGAATCGACGATCGCCCACGAAATCGGCCACTGGGTGCTACACGTCAATCAAGACGAAGCAGACGGCACTGTGGAACAGTTGGAATTAAACTTGGGCAATGAAGGAAAAGCAGCCCAGGATGTCGAGGAACCGTTTGTTTGTCGGGGTGCGAGTGCTGATAATAAGGTTTTGTCGATCGAATGGCAAGCGCAATATTTTGCAAGCTGTTTGTTGATGCCTCGGTGTATTTTGGAAGAAAAAAGACAGGGACGCGATTTAACAAAGTGGTCGCATTTATACAAAATGAGAGATGAGTTGGGAGTGAGCATTTCCAATTTGACAAACCGCTTGCAAGAATTCGATTGGATATATATTCCCAAGGGAACGCGCGAGATTTATGCCGGGAAAGATGCCGCAAACGGGCAGCAGCGGTTGTTTGGATAAGAGGGAACTCGAATTTGAGATTTGAGGATTGCGACTTCTCGAATCTCAAATCTTTAAAATTAATTTCTAATTAAGTTAAATTTTATGCTAACCAATATTGAAATCCTGCTGGCAGCTTGCGAGGAATTAAATATCCCTTACGAAATCCTGCATCCTTCCCAAAACTTGATTAGACTCAAAGAGGGCGGCGAAGAATATTATTTTGTCAATTACATGACGCCATTTAACAGCGCATCAGTAGCAGAGATTTTTAAAGACAAAGAATATACTTATCAACTATTAAACGGCCAAATAAATACTCCCAGAACTCTCGGTTTTGTCTCGCCTTACTGCGAGGAGAAGTATAAAAAGTATTTGAGTTTCCCAGATATTGAATCAATAGTTTTAGAAGTAAACAAAAATTATTCTTTTCCGGTGATTCTCAAAAGAAATCGCGGTGCTGGTGGCAACAATGTTTTTTTGTGTAAAACTATAGAGCAAATTAAAGAAGCCCTAGAAATTATATTTAACATCAACAGTAAAGATTATGACTATGTGGCGCTAGCTCAAGAATACATCGGAATTGCCCGCGAATATCGGGCTGTATTCTGCAAAGAAAAGCTAGTTTTACTGTACGAGAAAGACAAATCTCAGGCTAAATTTGCGGGGAATTTAAGCCCGCTGCACTGGGAAGGTGCAAAAGCAAAACATATAATTAACCCCACTCTCATGTCTGAGATTGAAGATTTTGTTAAACCTGTTTTTGCCGAAATGGCGATTAATTATGCTGGGTTTGACATCGCGCTAGATACAAAAGGAGCATATTGGTTAATTGAAATTAACTCAAGTCCCAATTACGATATTTTTGTCAGAGATAACGATCGCCAAATTGTGGTAACAATGTTTAAAGGTATTCTGGATAGCTTGATTCTTAACAAAAAGCCGTAAATGCTCGATTTTAGAGATACGCTACAATTAACTAAATCCCAATCTCAAAAAAAGTAAAAGCAATGACATCAGAAATGTTAAAAGTAGAGGAAACTTGGGCATAAATTCTCGCCCTATCCCCTCCTCTTTCATTAGCGTTTATCAGCGTTTATCAGCGGTTAAAATTATCTTATTTCCGGTTGCATCGGTATTGTTCAAGACTTGGGGCGGTGGGTGATTGCAAACAGTCTCATCATCTAGATTCAAATATTTATTGCTCTCACGCACCCTACAGCTACAAACTTTATATCACATTCTTTCTAAAACCTGAATCCCCAATAATTCCAAACCCAACTTCAAAGTCCTCGCCGTCAAATCGCACAAAATCAACCGCGAAGTCCGCAACGGTTCCTCAGCTTTCAAAACCGGACATTGCTCAAAAAATTGATTGAATTTTTGACTCAATTCAAACAAATACTGACAAATTCGATTCGGCAACAAATCGCCCTCAACCGCATTTATCACTTCACTCAACTGCAATAAATGTTTGGCTAAAACCAACTCTGCATCAGACTGAAAAATCACTTTCGCACCAGCATCTAAGTTATCAAAATTAATCTCACCTTTGCGGCGAATTCCCTGCACGCGCACGTAAGCATACAGCATATAAGGAGCGGTGTTTCCTTGCAATGCGAGCATTTTGTCGTAACTAAATACATAGTTGCTGGCGCGATTTTGACTTAAATCGGCATACTTAACGGCACTCAAACCAACTGTTCGAGATACGTTAGCAATGAATTCTTCAGTTTCTTGTCTTTCTTCGACTTTTAATCTCTCTTCTAAATCTTGGCGCGTGCGGACGATCGCCTCATCTAACAAATCCTGCAACCGCACTGTTTCCCCAGAACGAGTTTTGAGTTTTTTGCCGTCTTCTCCCAATACCAAACCGAAGGGAATGTGGACAATTTCAACATCTTCGGGAATCCAACCAGCTTTTCTCGCAACTGCAAATACTTGGGCAAAGTGGTTTGCTTGTCCCGAATCTGTGACGTAAATTATGCGCTTTGCATTGTCTTTTTGTATCCGGTAGCGCACTGCTGCTAAATCTGTTGTGGCGTAGTTGTAGCCTCCGTCGGTTTTCTGGACGATTAGCGGGAGAGGTTCTCCTTCTTTATTGGTGAAACCGTCTACAAAAACGCATTTCGCGCCGTCACTTTCTACTAGCAAACCTAGATTGGTTAAATCTTCGACTACTGCGGGCAATAATGGATTGTAAAACGATTCGCCGCGTTCGGTTAATTTGATATCGAGCAAGTCGTATATTACTTGAAATTCGCGGCGGGATTGATCGCACAGCAATTTCCAAGCGCGGCGGGTGTCTTCGGCGCCTGCTTGCAGTTTTACTACTTCTTGGCGGGCGGTTTCTTTGAAGGTTTCGTCTGCGTCAAAGCGCTGTTTTGCTTGGCGGTAAAATGCGACTAAATCTCCTAAGTCTAGGGCGTCAGCAGTTGTGAGGGCTTCGGGGTGAACTTCGCGCAAGTATGCGATCAGCATCCCGAATTGGGTGCCCCAGTCGCCGATGTGGTTGATTCTGAGTACGTCGTGGCCTTGGAATTCGAGGGTACGGGCGATCGCATCTCCGATGATTGTCGATCGCAAGTGTCCGACGTGCATTTCTTTGGCTATATTCGGACTCGAAAAGTCGATCGCAATTGTCTGAGGCGTTTTCGCGGGTTCAATCCCCAAACGCGAGTCGCCGGCGATCGCACTAATTTGCGCTTCCAAATAAGCCGGTTTCAGCTTCAAATTGATAAAACCGGGCCCGGCGATTTCTGGGGTTTCGCAGATGTCGGTAATATCTAGGTTTTCGATGATTGTCGAGGCGATCGCCCGTGGGGGCTTTCCTAACTTTTTTCCCAAACTCATCGCCGCGTTGCACTGAAAGTCCCCAAAGTTGGGATTGCTGGCGGCGGCTAGCATTGGATCTGCACCTGCATAACTTTCGCCGAATGCCGCGGTGAATGCTTTTTCAAATTTTGCTTTTAACTGTTGGGCGATCGAGTTCATGTTTAATATTTTGATTGGATGTTTATTTTAAACTCTAGATTAAGCACTTTTTGCCAATAATACTCTTACTACTTAGGTAATTTCCCCATCCGACGCTCTCCCTCTGGCCCTCTGGCCCTCTCCCCACCTACTAAGAAATTTTGTACTTAGCTTTGACCTGCTGAGCGGATCAAAATCACTTGCAGCGCTAACACACAGTACATTTTATCACAGTTGCGATCGCTACACAAATTAAAAATTATCACATCTAGCCAATGATCTCGATCGCTAGATAATTTTGTTAAATCGCTTACATTAAGGTATGTTAAAATTTTTTCAATGCTCCCAAAAATCCTACGAAAGGAAGTAGTTATGTTATCTCAACCTATTTTTGGCGATCGCTCTCTGACCCAAGCCTTTTATCAAGCAGTAATCGCTCGCTTCTACGACGGTTTCAGTCTCTCCACCCAAGCACTATTACGAGAGTGTACGCTTGGCTTTGCCCCTTGTCCCGATGGAGTCAAAACCTTTTTCATCATCGCGCCGAGTCTCGATGCAGCAGAGCAACTAATGGAAAAAATGGACAGTATTTTGGAGCGAGTTGCCGAACTCATGGCTGGAGTCGGACAAGTTGCCCTGTGCATAGTTCCCCCCGGCAGCGAAGCAGAGCAACCAGTAGATATGCAAGACTTAGAAAAAGTTCCCCCAGATTGTCTGGCTTGCAAATTCTTTACAATTATATGGGCCGATGCTGCGGCCGATCGGTAAAATTGACACTTAGCAACCAGCAACTCAACACGGTTCGGCCCAAGCTGTGCCCGTGGTGGGGCGGGGTAGATTGTCTGTTAGTTACAGTCCCTGGAATTATCGGGCACAGCGTGCAGGTAATTTAGAGCGTTTGCAAGGTTGCACTCGCAATCTTTGGCAAGTGTTAAACCAGACAAAATATATATCAAAGACCCGCTTGTCAGTCGCTCAGATTTTCACCTGCCGGCTCAAACAGCCGTGCATCTACTTTTTACATTCCCAATAAAGGCCACCAAAAAGCCGCATCAACTCTCCTGGGTGTCTCACTTCAAAAGACAGCAGCAGGAATTAGGCGGTATCGCTAGAAAATAGATTTTTGGGAAATATCTGCTGATGTTCAGGATAAGCAGAAATATTCTCAAAAATAGATAAGAGTTCCGCACTTTGACCTCAGAAACCCGGTTTTTACCCCCGCGCTTCATATTCGCGGTTCGCTGGAAAATTGACAGAAAATAGGCTGTTTGTGGGAGAGTCACCAGCTAGAAACAAAGCACAGATTTACTCAAAAAAAGATTAGTTTTCCAGCGACACCCCTGGCAGTGCAGAGCGCTCGTACCACAAGCTCATAGAATTTGTTAAAAATTTCAGTTGAAAATTTGAATTATTAAATTTTATGCCTAACATTGGGGATAAAATCTAAGATTGAAATTCTCAAATCTGAAATCAAGGCATCATGGTAAAACTGACACCGAACCCCAGCTTTAGTTTAACAATTCGGGTTGCTCTGCCGAACCGGCCGGGAATGCTGGCAAGCGTCACCAGCGCGATCGCATCTGTCGGCGGCAACTTCGGCCAAATCGACTTGATCGAGCAAACCCGCGCCACTACAATTCGCGATATCACCGTCGATGCTTACAGCCTCGAACACAACGAAGAAATATTGCAAGCAGTGAAAGCGCTGCCGGATATCAAAGTGATCGATGTGTACGATCGCACTTTCAACTTGCACCGCGGCGGAAAAATCAGCGTAGTTAGCAAAATTTCCCTCAAACGCCAGTCAGATTTGGCAATGGCATACACCCCTGGAGTCGGCCGCATCTGCACTGCGATCGCCAATGACCCGCAACAAGTTTATAACCTCACAATCAAACAAAATACTGTTGCCATTGTTACCGACGGTAGCGCAGTTTTGGGACTGGGAAACCTCGGCCCTGCCGCCGCACTGCCAGTCATGGAAGGCAAAGCCATGCTATTTAAAGAATTTGCTGGGATTGACGCCTTTCCTATCTGTTTGAACACCCAAGATACCGACGAAATTATTCGCACAGTGCAGAATATCGCCCCGGTTTTTGGTGGCGTTAACCTCGAAGATATTTCTTCTCCCCGCTGCTTTGAAATCGAAGCAAGATTGCGGGAAACTTTAGATATTCCGATTTTTCATGATGACCAGCACGGCACTGCAATTGTCAGTTTGGCAGCATTAATTAATGCCTTGAAAATCGTCAAAAAAACCATCGCAGAAGTGTGTATCGTGATTAACGGAGCCGGTGCGGCCGGAGTCGCGATCGCCCGCTTGCTGCGTAAAGCAGGTGCCCAAAATATCATCATGTGCGACTCCAAAGGCGTCCTCTCCCAAGACCGCACGGATATGAACCCAGAAAAACTAGAATTTGCCGTGGCTTCGAGCGGTACTTTGGAAGATGCGATCGCCGGTGCCGATGTATTTTTAGGAGTCAGCGCCCCCGGCGTAGTCACCCGATCGATGGTGCGTTCGATGGCCGAAAATCCCATTGTTTTTGCAATGGCAAATCCCATTCCCGAAATTCAGCCAGAATTAATTATGGAAGATGCGGCGATCATAGCAACCGGACGCAGCGATTACCCGAATCAAATTAACAATGTTTTGGCATTTCCGGGGATATTTCGAGGCGCTTTGGACTGCAAAGCTGCCACGATTACGCCCACTATGTACTTGGAAGCAGCTTATGCGATCGCCTCTTTAGTCAGTCCTTCTCAGCTTGACAAAGAGCACATTATACCGTCGGTTTTTGATGAAAGAGTTGCCATTGCTGTCGCCGGTGCAGTGCAGTTGGCCGCCCGATCCGAAGGTATTGCCCGCGATTAATTGACGGAAGTTCGGCAACGGATTCGCTCGACGGATGTAACGGATGTAACGGATGTAACGGATGTCCGTCCGATGTCCGTCGGAAGAAGGAAGAAGGGAGAAGGTTGGAGGGAAGAAGGAAGAAGGTTGGAGGGAAGATACCATGTATAAATTAATGGTTTTTGTACCAGTTTTATACTTCTTCTTTTGTGATTTTTCTGGTTTCTTCTCATTCCCTCTTTCCTCCTTCCCGTTGATTATTACTCATTTTTGTTTTCCCATCCTGTCTTTTTCCTCAACATCCATCCGTTAAATCCCGATCGCGTGATCGTTGCCAAACTGCCCTCGAACCTCCAACCTCCAACCTCTTCCTTCTTCCCTCCAACCTCAGCATCCATCCGTTACATTTGTTAAATCCCGTAGAGGGATCGTTGGCGAACTTCCTTTTTCCCTCTTTTTTAATTAAGGATAAAACTCACAGCAATAAACAAGATAATAAAGATATAATTAAATAAACCAAGTCCAGCTAGGTCAGATGCAAAGCCAGTTAGGAAAAGCCAAGCGCAATCGCTCCCGTTGCCAATTGTTAGAACTGTGCCCGATAGGGCTGGCATTGTGCCGGACGGACGGGACTTTTCTCGACGTAAATCCAGCTTTTGCAAGTATTATCGGCCGCACAGTTGCAGAAACTCTCCACCTCAACTACTGGGAAATTCAGCAAACACAGTGCGCGCGCCCAGAAAAATATCTAGAATGTCAAGCAAAAAATAGCCACACGCACCTGTGCGAAGCAGCATACAAACATAAAAACCAGCATCTCGTACCCGTGCGAGTTTCCGAGCGGGCAATTGAAACAGAGGGACTGTCCGCGATTTGGCTAAGTGTTGAAGAAATCTTTAATAATCGGGATCAAAATAGCGATCCGCTGGAATCAGCATCGCCACACAGCAATTCACATCTAGAAAAATTGCTGACAAAGCAGACTGCCGAACTAGAAAAAACTCAGAAACTACTCGCAGAAAAAATCTCCGAACTGGAGCAAACTCAAGAAAAATTACGTCTCCAAAGTCAAATCATTGACCAAATTCATGAGGCGGTAGTTTCTACCGATATGGACGGCTCGATCACCATTTGGAATCAAGCCTGCCAAAAGTTATACGGCTATCAAGCAACTGAGGCTATCGGACAGCACATTTCTCTAATTTACCCGCCCGAACAGCAAGAATTTTTGTTAGAGCAAGTCATCAAGCCGCTACAAGAAAAAGGCGAGCATGAAATTGAAGTTATAACACGCCGTAAATCAGGAGAAAAATTTTCCTCGAACCTGATGCTGTCGCTATTGAAAGACAAAAGGGGAGAAGTTGTGGGGATGATGGGATCTTTAACAGATCTGAGCGTTTGCAAAGCTTTAGAACAAGAATTAGCACAGAGACAAGCACTATTTGATGCCTTTTTGAAGGAGGCGCCGGCGGGACTTTGCATTTTGGACTCCCAACTGCGGTATGTGCAAATTAATCAATTTCTAGCAGAAATAAATTGCCTGAGTCCAGCAGAACACATTGGCAAGAATGTACGCGAAATATTGCCGAATATGGCTCCAATAATAGAGCCTTTGTACGCAGAAATTTTGAGGACGAAACAACCCCTAATTAATATCGAGATCAGTGGTGACAATCCAAGAAAGCCGGGGTTTGTCCGACACCTGACAGGCTCTTATTTTCCCTTGCTAGACAAAGATGGTGAGGCGATCGGCATCGGTGCAGTTGTAGTTGACATTAGCGATCGCAAACAAGCAGAAGCTGCGCTGCAAAAAAGCGAACAGCTTTACCGCACTATGGCAAGCAACTTTCCTAACGGTGCGGTGATGTTGTTCGATCCAGAACTGCGCTACACGCTGGTAGAAGGTACAGAATTAGCAGCAGTGGGGCTTGCCAAAGAATTGATGGAAGGCAAGACTATCTGGGAAGTATTCGAGCCAGATGTTTGTACTGATATCGAGCCAACTTATCGGGCAGCACTGGCAGGAGAAACAGTTGTTACAGAATTTTTTTACAGCGATCGCGTTTACCTCGGTTATGCTTTGCCAGTCAGAAACGAACGGCAAGAAATTATCGGCGGATTGCTAATGACTCAAAACATTACGGCTCGCCAATTAGCAGAAGAAGCGCTCAGAGAAAGCGAGGAAAAATACAGGTGCATTGTCGAGACAGCGGACGAAGGAATTTGGATCATAGATGCGGAGGGTAAAACTACTTTTGTCAACCAAAAAATGGCCGATCTGCTCTGCTGCAGCCCAGAGGAAATGATCGGGGAGTCGCTATTTGCTTTCATGGATGCAGAAGGCATGGCGATCGCACAAATCAGTCTCGACCGCCGCCGTGAAGGAATTCGCGAACAGCTCGATTTTAAGTTCCGTCGCCGAGACGGCAGGGACTTGTGGGCGATGGTTTCTACTAATTCCTTGGCCGACAAACAGGGACGCTATGTGGGCGCTTTGGCAATGGTTGCTGATATTACCGATCGCAAGCAAACAGAAGCCGCATTGCAGCAGTCGGAAGCCAAATTTCGATCGCTCTACGAATTAACCAGTTTGCCTGTTTTTATGCTATGTGACAATGCCATCACCGATGCTAACACAGCCACCCTAAAACTATTCGGCTGTACTACCCCGCAACAGTTGTACTGCCAAAACCCTGGCACACTCTCGCCTCCTTTCCAACCCAACGGCAAAGATTCTTTGAGCTTGGTTAACGAAATGATAGCGATCGCTTTTGAGCGGGGAAACCACCGTTTTGATTGGGTTCACCAGCGCTTAGACGGTAGTGATTTTCCCGCAGAAGTCGTGCTGACAATCATCGAGGTTGGAAATGAAAGAATGATCCAAGCAGTCGTCCAAGATTTAACCGATCGCAAACTTGCAGAAGAAACATTAGTGCGATCGGAACAAGCCCTCAGACAGCAAGCAAGACGACAACAACTGCTCAATCAAATTGCCAACCAGATTCGCACATCTTTAGATTTAGACACAATTTTAGAAACCGCAGTTCAAAAAATTCGCAATTTGATGCACATAGATTGGTGCCTGTTCACTTGGTATCGCCCAAACCGCAATCCTCCGGTTTGGGAAATAGTTTGCGAAGCGAAGAATGAAGCTTTGCCGAGTTTGCTCGGTACTTATTCTGTAGAGGATCAATCTAGTGTCGCCCTGCCACAGATTTTGCAGCGACACATCCTGCGAATTGATGATGTCAGCACTTTTGAAGATTTAGAAGTGCGCGAAAATTTCCAGGCCTTAAAAATTAACTCAGTGCTGTCGCTGCCAGTTCAAACTGCTTCAGGCGATATTGGGGCAATTACCTGCTATGAGGCTGTGTCCATGCGAAATTGGAGCGACTCGGAAGTCGAACTGATGCAAGCGGTGGTCGCTCAAATTGCGATCGCGATCGACCACGCTGAACTGTACACCCAAACCCGCAAAGCGGCCCGACTAGCTCAAGCTCAAACTCAACAGCTAGAAGAAACTTTGCACGAACTAAAACGTACCCAAACTCAATTAATTCAAAGTGAAAAAATGTCAAGTTTGGGACAGTTAGTAGCAGGTGTCGCCCACGAAATTAACAACCCAGTTAATTTTATCTACGGGAATCTCAGCTACACCAGCGAATACACTCAAAACTTGCTAAAAATGCTGCAACTTTACCAGAAGGAATACCCGCAGCCTAGCGCAAGAATTGTAGATGCAAGGGATGACTTTGAAATTGATTATCTCATTGAAGATTTACCAAAAATTTTAGCATCTATGAAAGTCGGAGCCGATCGCATCCGCGACATAGTTTTGAGCCTGCGAACTTTTTCAAGACTTGACGAAGCCGAAAAAAAACAAGTTGACATTCACGAAGGTATTGAAAGCACGCTGCTAATTTTGCAAAACCGCCTGAAACATAAAGCCGATCACCAGACAATTAATGTGATTAAAGAATACGGTAATTTGCCTTTAGTTGAATGTTATCCCGGTCAGTTAAATCAAGTATTTATGAATTTGTTGAGCAATGCGCTAGACGCATTGGAAATGGAGATGAAGGAATCCAATCGCACCGCCAAAAATCTCGCAATTACGATTCGCACCCAAGTAACCGAAAATAACAGCGTTGCGATATGGATAGCTGACAGTGGCCCCGGCATGAGCGAAGATGTGCAAAAGCGCTTGTTTGACCCGTTTTTCACTACTAAACCCATTGGCAAAGGTACTGGATTAGGATTGGCGATTTCGCACTCTATTATAGTAGAAAAACACGGCGGCAAGCTTTCTTGCAATTCTGTATTGGGAGAAGGTTCCGAATTTGCGATCGAGATTCCTCTGCAGCAAAAATTAAATTAAAACCCGTTGTATCGGTATCATATCAAATCCGATCGAGCGATCGGATTTGATATGATTCAAATCCGATTCTTTACCGTCAGATGCACACCACCAGCGGGTGCCATTGTCAAACCGCGACGTACTGGCACCACGGGACTATTTTCTGTAAGTTCTAAAGAGTATCGTGACAGCACTTTCGCCAATACTAACTTCATTTCAAACATGGCAAATGCCGCCCCAATACAGCGGCGGTTTCCTCCTCCAAACGGCAAATATTCGTAAGGCGAAAATTGACGTTCGAGAAAACGTTCTGGTTTAAAACAATTTGGTTCCGGGTAAATATCAGGACGGTGATGAACCAAATAAATACAGGAAGAAACTATCATTCCTTTGGGAAGATTATAACCCATTAACTGCATCGGAGCTTGCAGAATGCGCGGAAATGCAAAAAATACGATCGGATAAATCCGCAGCGTTTCGCAACAGACAGCATTCAAATACGGGAGTTTCGTTATTTCCGCCGGATCGGAATTTTTCAAATCAATAGAATTGAGTTCTTGCAGCAGTTTTTCGCGGACTTCTGGGAGGTAGTGAATCCAATACAAAGCCCAGGCTAAAGCTGTGGCTGTAGTTTCGTGTCCTGCGAATAAGATTGTCATTAATTCATCCCGCAATTCAACGTCACTCATCGGCTGTCCCGCTTCGTCACGAGCTGAAATTAACAAGCTCAGGATGTCTTCTCCCAATGGTTGAGATAGAGTTTTGCGATCGCGAATTTCTTGATAAAGCAGTTCATCTAAACGCTGTCTTTGTCGCACAAATCCTCCCCAAGGACTCCAAGCACCTAAATCTTGTTGCAACGACTTCACAAACAAAAATGTCGCACTCAAAGGATTGCTAAAAAAATTTAACATCTTAACAAGAAGTTGCTGGATTTGCTGGTAGCGTTCTCCTTCGCTCAGCCCAAACACCGCGTGCAAAATCACTTCCAAGGAAATCTCCTGCATAGTTGATTGCGCGATAACCGAGTTACCTGGAGTCCAATTATTAATTACTTTTTCGGTGGTATTGCGGATGATTTGTCCGTAAGCTTTCATGCGTTCACCGTGAAAAGGTGGCATTAAAAGTTTGCGCTGCTGCAAATGTCGATCGCCATCTAACAACAATAACGAATTGGGGCCTACTAAAGGTAGCGCTATCTGGTTTCCCGTACCGGATTCAAAAAGTTTGGAATCCGCTGTAAAAATTTCTTGAATAGCTTGAGGATTGCTAATAATTACCTGGGGCGGAAAATTGCTGAATTTGCTGGTAAAAATGTCACCGTAGCTTTTATAGTTTCGTTCTAAATAATACAGAGGATTTAAAATCCCCCGCACTGTCTGAACAAATCTATTATCTTTAGGGCCGTCTAAAACTTTGTTGGTAGCATGATTTTGAGATGGAGAGTTGTTGGTGAGGATAGTCATTTGTTTTTATCCTAATTTTATGGTTTCACAGGACTAATCAAAGCATAAGTCTTATTTCAAAAAAATCTCAAATCCCTCAGCTATTGAAAAATAGTACGCGGTACGCATCATAAAATAGTACGGCAATAGTAGGATACAGAGTAACTCCCAGGCCAAAAGCTCGTTCTATCGGCTCTTTGAGATAGCCTATCCAAAACGCCATTCTTCCCAAAACAAACAAAATTGCCAAAATTGGAATCAGCTTGATGCTGTAAGTATCTAAAAAGGTAGAAAGGATTAAACTGCCTACAAAAAACAGCACAAATTGCTCTAGAGTGTTGCTCAGATAACGCAAATGAATCCGCATTGCTTCTGATTCGGCATTCGCTAAAGGGTTGATGGCTGGGCTGCTAAATCTACCATTACCAACTGCCACTATGCCGGCAAATAACATCAGTACCGGAAAAATTTGGCAGCGAAGGGCGAAGATTAGGCGCGACTCTGCGGTACTGAAGGGCGGTAGGGGCAGCGCTATGACAAAATAACCAATCAGTACAAAAGTAAGGCAGAAGATTAAGGCAGAAATGCCTCGCCAAACAACTCTTTGCTGTTGTGGATTGAAACTGAGTAAATTAATCATTGTTTACAGAAACCCAACCTTATTATATATTTTTTATACCTAGATATTTTACGTAAACCCGATCGCACCTTGGCGTCTCCACACCCGTTGTCGGTAGATATCCGCTATTTTCGTACATTTTAACAGCTTCCTTGAGAATACTAGCAGTTTCAATCCAGATTTCCTCAAAGCCGCGAGCGATAATTTTACTTTCCAATTCTTGCAGTAAAAATTTCCCCAAACCCTGTCTCCTTGCTGCGGGCAAAATATACATTTTGCGAATTTCCACAGCATTATTTCCGCGCTCAATCGGATAGTAAGCCGCTGTACCCACTATTTTATCCTGCCGTTCAACTACCCAAAATTCGCCGCCTTGATTATGATAATGTAGTTCTACATCATAGACATCTCGATCTGCCCCGTGAGGTTCGCATTTTAAACCGTACTCTGCTAAAACATCCCTAATTAAATAGAACGCCTCAGCGCGATCGCGCGTTTCCCAGGAACGAATTAAAAAATCCAGATGTTGGGTTTTCATGGGTGGTTGCAACTTAATATTTATTTGTTGACTTTAGCAACTGTAAACTTACTAATTTTTTTTTACAGTTTTTAAATGCACCTAGCTTTTAACTGTGAATTCTCGGTTCGGGATGAAGACTTGCCAGCAACTCGCTCTCTACTAATGATAATTCCTCCAACCTCTGCATCACAATATCCCGATCGAAATAAGTTGTTGCCAAAATCCAATATACCCCGTAATGGCGCGCTTCCGAAGCCATCAAACTGCGGTAAAACTTAGCTAATTCCGCGTCGGGACAGCGATCGCCCAGCAGCCCCAACCGTTCGTGACTGCGCGCTTCTATCAAACCAGAAACTAACAAAGAATCCAAAAGTCTCTCCGGTTCCTGCTTGCGAATTTGGGCGGACAAACCGGCACCGTAGGGAGGTGCGGCCAAAGGGCCCAAAGCGATGCTGCGCTTTTCTAACCGCTGGTTGACTTGCTCGAAATGCTCTAATTCTTCGCGGGCGATCGCCGTTAGCATCCTCACCAATTTTTCCCTTGCTGGGTAGCGAAACATTAAATTTAACGCTACTCCCGCCGCTTTCCGCTCGCAGTGAGAATGGTCTAATAAGATGGTATCCAAATGGGCGATCGCCTGTTGCACCCAAGCTTCCGAAGTCGGCTGTTTCAAAAACTTAATAGTTGGCTGTGTAGAAGTCATTAGTCATCAGTTATTAGTCATTAGTCAGCAGTCATTCGATTTGAGATTTGAGATTTGAGATTTTGGATTGACCCCACGGATAAATTCGGGGGCGTGAGGATTTTAGATTTGAGATTTTGGATTGATTCCACGGATAAATCACGTGGCGGGTACCATCAAGAAATTCGCTTGTCATTAGTCAGCAGTCACTAGCCAGCATTTATCCTATTTTACAAAGTTTTTCAAACACCGCATACATATCACCAGCAAACTTTTTCGGATTCCACAGCGGCGACAAATTGGCTGGATCTTTAGATTTCACCAACTGTGCTTTAATTGCATTTCTCAATTCACGATCTTTGCCCAATTTTACACCCACTTCCACATATTCCGACCAAGACAAAGCCACGCCTGTTTCAATTCCCAAAGTCTGCAAAAACGAATAACCCATTCTCGACAAAAATTGCTCTCCTGTGCGAGTCACCACCGGCAAATTAGACCACAAAGCCTCTAAAGTTTGAGTTCCTCCGTTGTAAGGATAAGAATCTAACAAAACATCTGCCAGCAAATAGATAATTCTGTGTTCTTCCTCAGTAGCAAACCTCGGCAAAAACTTAATTCGGTGCTTGCTCACTTTCTCAGCTTCGCAAGCTTGGTGATATGCAGCCTCAAACACGGCAGCATCGCCTAAAGCTTTGTGAATTAAGATACTGTTCGGCACTTCTTTGAGAATCGCAATTTGTGCTTTTACCAACTCGCTATTGAATTTTCTGCCGGGAGCGACGCACAGGTAAACTATCTGATCCAAACCGATCCGATGCGATCTTCTCAATGCAACGGGATCGACTCCATATCTCTGAAAACCGGACACCGCGACAAAGGAATCAGGCATCCTAATTAGCTGCTCGTCATAATATTTTTCCCTGGCTGCAGGGTGCGAGTGCCAGTCTGTAAGAAAGTAATTTTCCGGCGATATGTAAGGGGCGTCAAATCCCAGCCAAGAAACACAAACTGGTGCGGGTTTTTGGTAGAGAATGTCAGCGTGAACTGGTACGCTGAGAGAATCTAAATCAACTAAAACATCCAATTCATCTTGCTGAATTTGGTCGATAATTTCTGCGGAATTGGCAAGTCCGTTCGGGTAGGTGGTCGGAAAAGTGAGTTTTCCCCAAGTTTCAAATTGCTTAGTGAGAGCGTCAGGAATAATTTTTTCCGAAGCGTACAAATACAGATTGGGTGTGATGTCGGACACTTGGCGAATGATGTCCGCGCTGCACCAACCTACAGAATGGCGGCTAAAGTGATTGGACAAAAAGCCGATTTTTAACTTGCTGGATGGAACCGTTGGTTTGAAGCTGTAATTTGCGGGTTGAGAAAAATTAGGTTTAATACATTGGTCGATATACTTTTTGGCAATTAATCTGTAAAGTTTTGAGTTGGCCGCCAAGTCATCTCGCAAATAGGGCGTGCTGAATAACAAGTTTGCATAAAGCGATTTAATTTCCACCGGGCTAGCGGTTTCTAAGTTTTGCTCTAAGTACGACTCTAGCTCTAAAAATCGATCGCCCGCAATTTGATTTAATCCCGACACTTGATAGGTGCTGATGAAGTAAATCGCGGTCATAATTGGATCGGTTTCTGCACACATTTGGCTGTAGTGGTGCACGGCTTGCCGCGCGGCAGCTAAATCGCTAGTATCTCTGAGGATGTCGCACAAATGTTGGTGAGCCCCAATAAAATCGGGTTTAATTTGTAGAGCTTTTTGAAGGTTGGGTATTGCGTCTTTAAATTGACCCTGGTGGCGCAAAACTCGGCCAATTTGACAGTATGCTTCGGCTAAATCGGGTTTGAATGCGATCGCCTGCTGCCATGCAGCCACCGCCTCATCTAACTTCCCTTGTCGCGCTAATTTATCTCCTAAATTTAAGTGAAAATCTACCTGAGCAAGGTGGGGATTGAGTTCGAGAGCTTTTTGCTCGTATGCTACCGCTGCATCCTGCTGCCCCTGCTGCTTCAGTGCCCCTGCCAAATTCCAGTAAGCAGCAGCCAAATTTGGTTTAAGTTCGATCGCCTTTTCGTAATTGACAACCGCCTCCACCAAATGCCCTTGTTTGTAGAGCATACTGCCCAAATTAGCATAAGCCTCAGCAAAATCCGGATTCAGAGCGATCGCCTCGGAATAAAACCGCATCGCTTCCTCAATTTGGCCGCTTGCTTGCTGCACATTGCCCATTGTCACGTAAGCCGCCGCCCAATCCGGTTGCAATTCCAGAGCTCGGCGACAAGCTGCGACGGCTGCTGCTAAATTGCCTTGAGAGTAATAGGTTTCTGCAACAACTGTCAGGGATGCAGCATCTTCAAATTGGGGTGTTTCGGATTGGTTGCGAAAATCGGAATTCATTTTGCGGCCTATCTGTGCTATCAAGTTAAAGGTTGAATCTATATTATTTTGCAGAGTAGCAGTTTTAGCGGAATTACGGGCGATCGTCACAGAGAATTTATGAGCGACAAGCAAGCGACACAGCGCCAACATAACATCAAGTGGAAACCAAACCTTCTGCTGGGGATACTCTTGTTAACCTTAGCAATCCCCTTACCCTTTGCCCAAAAGACTTTCGCACAGCAGCAGCAGACAGCCAGCTTTCGGCAGAAATTATTTCAAACTGCTCTTTATTTCACCCTATATTTTGAGGGCGGATTCAGCAATCACCCTGCCGATAAGGGCGGCAGAACTTATCGGGGCGTCTTGCAAACGGAATACAACGCCTACCGCTACAGTCGTGGGCTTCCGCCCCTTGACGTGACGCAGATGTCGGAAGCAGAGCTCCTAGAAATTTATAAATATTACTGGGATTCGAGCCTATCGGGAACGATGCAGCCGGCTTTGGCGATCGTCATGTTTGACACCGCCGTTAATTTCGGTATTAATAACTCAATTACCTTTCTTCAGCAAGCATTAGGATTGCCGCAAACGGGAGTTTTTGACCCGCGCACCAAGGAAGCGCTGAAAGGGGCAAATAACAGAAATACCGCGCTGCAAATGATTAATGAACGAATTATTTACCGCTACAAAAGGGTGCAAGAAGATCCGACTCAGATGGTTTTTTTCCGGGGTTGGCTGAGTCGCGATTACAGTTTGTGGGGCTATGTGAACAAGATTAAGAATTAACAGTTAACAGTTAACGGCTAACAGTTAACTGTTAATAAGCAGGCGCGAATCTAATTTTTACTATCTTGTTTCTTTAAACTATTGTCGGGTGGGCAGGAGCGCCCGCCCGATAATTCCCATCTCAATGCACCACAGCTTATCATGTCGGCTTAAATAACCTTTATATAGCAATCCTTGCAGGAGTCGTAAATTTTTTACTCCACCCCAACCCTCCCCGAACCCGCTGGGAGTCCGTAAGAAATTCACAAATGATGCGATGATTGCTATATCTCTAAGCTTTTCTCTGATAAAAATCAGTCTATTCAACTTAACACATCAACCATTTGTCAAGTAAATGAATTTCATATAATTCACAATCTTGATTCATAAAAGTCATATTTATCAAGATATATTTCACGAATCAAAAAACCTAGTAAATTTTAACCCAACCGTCTATAACAGAAATATAAAAACCAAATGTGTTGCTGCTGCACAACTAACTTAAGCCATGAAACTATGACGGTAGAAGAAGCAATAATTTTTTTGGACAATCTGGTATACGAACAAACGGAAAAACACCTGAGTCGGTTGCAACAGTCGATAATTCGAGGCGTTGTAGGGGGTTTGACGTACCAAGAAATTCAGCAAAACGATCCGATCGCCCGCGGGTACACAGTGGGCTACCTGGGGCGGTATGTTGGCTATAACTTGTGGAAAGACCTCACCAAGGTACTGAAGCAAGCAGAAATTATTGGACAAGAAGAAAGAGTAGTCGGAGCAAATCTTTGGGACTGCATCATGAGAGCTGTACAAAAAGGCACACAACCAGCTAATTCTGTCGATCCCATGTTGCAAAAGCTGCTGCGGATGCGTTACCGAATTAGAGAACATTTGGTGAACACCGAGTACAGCGATACCTATCTGGCTGAAGATGAAAATTTGCCCGATCGACCTTTGTGCCTCGTCAAGCGCCTGAAAAGCCAGTCTGAGAGAACCAGCCAGTTATTCGATCGAGAAACGCGGGTTTTATATCGATTGGGTCAACACGATCGGATACCAGAATTGTTAGCTCGTTTTGAAGAAGATGGATATTTTTATTTAGTCTATCAATTCATCGAAGGGCAACCCTTGTATCAAGAACTAATCGAAGGTCAACCCTGGGAAGAGCATCAGGTTATCGCTTTGTTGAAAGATATCTTGGAAGTGCTTGTTTTTGTTCACAAACAAGATGTAATTCACCGCGACGTTCACCCTCAAAACTTAATCAGGCGCACATCTGATAACAAAATGGTATTAATTGACTTTGGGGCCGTTAAAGAAATCAACACTTCACAAAACAGCATCGGTCAAACGAAATCGCGTGGCGGTACTCAGCAAGACTATATTCCCCCTGAACAAGCCATCGGTTCCCCGAAATTGTGCAGCGACATCTATGCTGTCGGGCTTATGGGGATTCAAGCCTTGACAGGAATGCGCCCGAAACAACTCAGAGTTGATAATTTAGGGAATCTCATCTGGCAGAAAAATGCAACTGTCACCCCGGAGTTGGCTCGCGTTTTAGACCAGATGGTGCTGTACGCTTTCCCCCAGCGTTACCCCTCAGCAACCGAAGCTTTGGAAGCACTTCAAAACTTGGGAGTTAGTTGACTGTTGTCAGTTGTCAGTTGTCAGTTGTCAGTTGACAGTTACCAAATCCGACTTGAATATCCCCTCTTTAGTCCCTCTCTGCTGGGACTTTGTTTTTTTAGTAGCGGTTTCAAGCGCCGAGTCTTCTCTGTTGTGCCACATTTCCCACAGCCACAGCAGCCAGTTTACAATGCGAGTGATCTTGTTGCACAGTGATTCATCCGCTACCATTAGCCCTCGATGTACTGAGTAAAAACACTCCGTCTTGCCGATGAATCGGCCGCCAATTTCCGAAATCGAAGGGACAACGAACAAGGAACAAGGAATTTTTTATTAAAATTTACACATAAAAAAATTAGTCAATTCTGCCGAATGCCTTCTACATAAGAGCCTTAAACCTTTATTTGACGATCTCTCTAAAGTTAGATAAAATAATTCATATTTTATGATTAGCAGCTTTGAGAAAATCTTAAGCAGCTTTGTATAGTAGGCAACACTATCGCTAGAGTGTTTATTGTTACCTTAGATACGTAGAAACCAAATAATTAGAGGGATCGAGAAATTGGAAGTTTTTGAACGAGCACAACAACTGCAAAGGCCCTCAACCCGAATGGCTGCTGTCGAGTCTTTTTCCAAAAAAGCGAGTATTGCAGTAATGGCGATCGGCTGTACAGTCATTTTGGGTTGGATATTCGATCTGCAACTCTTAAAAAGCATTCTGCCCGGACTCGTGACGATGAAAGCCAATACTGCGGTCTGCTTTATTTTGGGCGGGTTTTCTCTATTCATCCAACAGATCCGGCGCGCCAAATTAACAGCAAGAAAGCCTCAAAAAAAATACAAAAATTTAATTTTAGTATCCTCATTTTTAATTATATTAATTAGCCTATTAACCCTAGTTCAATATAGCTTTAATTTAGACTTAGGCATCGACCAACTGCTATTTAAAGAAAGTTACACATTGACAATTACCGGAACACCCGGACGCATGGCGCCGAATACTGCTGCTGCTTTTTTATTCCTGGGAACAGCGCTGCTGCTGCTGTCAGAACGTCGGCCTAAATACCTGCGAATTCAAATCTTAAGCTGTTCAGCATTGTTAATTGCATTTACGGGTTTGATAGGCTATTTCTACGACAAAGCTTTATTTTACCAAATTGGCAATAATACAGGGATGGCTTTGCACACCTCCGCAGCATTTATGTTGCTGAGCTTTGGCATTTTATTTGCCAGTCCAGAGCGAGGATTGATAGCAGTAATGACGAGCGATCGCGCGGGCGGCATCATGGCCAGGCGCTTGTTGCCACGGGCAATCATTATCCCGCCTTTAGTCGGTTATTTCATCCTATTGGGAGATCGGTTACAAGCCTACACGCCGGAGGTAGGGATATCGCTATTAAGCGTATTGAACGTGATTATTTTTACAGTTCTGATTTGGCAGAATGCCAAAACTCTCTGCAGCGCAGACCGGAAGCGCTATCGAGCGGAACTGGGACTGAGGAAAGCTAAATTAGACTTAGAAAATCAAGTTGAGAAACGGACTATCCAACTGCAAATCACCAACGAGCAATTGCAGCAGCAAATTTTCGACTCTCAAACAACAAAGCAGGCGCTTCAAAAAAACTACAACCTGTTGATGGCAGTCATCAACAGTACGCCCGCAGCCCTATTTGTCAAAGATATTCAGGGTCGTTACTTAATGCTTAATGCTGCGGGAGCCAGTATAATTGGCAAGTCTGTAGACGACATTATCGGCAGAGATGACAGCGAGTTATTTCCGCCGGAAATCGCGGGCAATATTAGGAAAACTGATCGCCCAATTATGGCAGCGGGAACAACGGAAGCCATCGAAGAAGAGCTGCCAGTTAAAGGAAATTTGCGGACATTTCTTTCTACAAAAAGTGCTTACCGGGACGGGTTAGGCAAGATTAGCGGTATAGTTACCATCGCGCGGGATATTACTGAAAGCAAAAAAGCCGAAATCGCCAACAGAAGTCTGGCAGCAATTCTGGAAGCAACCCCCGATTTTGTAGGTACTTACAACCTCGAAGGACGCGCCATTTACATTAACAAAGCCGGCAGAAAAATGGTGGGTATAGGCGAAAACGAAGATATATCCAAGCGACAAGTTCTAGAATTCACGGCAGGGTCAGACTACAGCACTTTGAAACAAGCGATCGCCACCGCTGTTTCCGAGGGCTCTTGGAGTGGAGAAACGGCCTTCGTGTCAGGAACCGGACTCGAAATTCCCATCAGCCAAGTTATCATCTCCCACTCCGCACCGGACGGCAAACTCGCATACATTTCGACGATCGCCCGCGACATCAGCGATCGCAAACAAGCTGAAAAAGCCCTGCAACTGTCTCAAGCTCGTTTCGCCGGCATTGTAGAAATTGCCGACGACGCGATTATTTCCGTGGATGCTGAGCAAAAAATTATCTTGTTCAACCAAGGTGCAGAAAAGATTTTCGGGTGGACGGCTGCTGAGGCGATCGGGCAATCCCTTAGTCTGCTGTTGCCCGAAGCTTTTGCCACCCTTCACAGTCTCCTCGTCAGCAATTTCGGCGACGTTAAACAAGCCCGAAACATGGGCAACCGCAAAGAAATTTTCGCCCGCCGCCGAGACGGTACGGAATTTCCCGCCGAAGCTTCTATTTCCCAACTCGAAGTTGCAGGCGAAATCATATTCACAGCTATTTTGCGCGACGTGACAGCCAGCCGAGAAGCCGAAGAATCTGTGCGTCTGAGCGAGGAAAGATATCGATCGCTGGCAATGGCTACCGCACAGATGGTTTGGACGACCAACCCTAGTGGAATCTTCGACAAGCCTCAGCCTGATTGGATAGCTTATACGGGCATGAGTTGGAAAGAGAAGGACAACTGGATAGAAGCAGTGCACCCAGAAGACCGCGATCGCACAATTCAAGCTTGGATGGGGGCCATAGAAACAAAAAGTCTCTACGAAGTCGAGCATCGGTTGCGGGCAGCAGACGGCAGCTACAGACACTTCTGGGTCCGGGGCGTCCCTCTTTTGGCAGCAGACGGCAGCATTCGCGAGTGGGTGGGAACTCACACCGACATTAGCGATCGAGTCCAAGTTTTGGAAGCACTCAAGCAGTCCGAGGGACAGTATCGATCGCAAGCAGCCGAGCTCGAAAAAGCTGTCCACGAGTTGCACCAAGCTCAAACTCAACTAATCCAAACCGAAAAAATCTCTTCTCTTGGGCAGCTAGTCGCCGGCGTCGCCCACGAAATTAACAATCCGATTAACTTCATCTACGGCAACATTACCCACGCCAAGGAATACGCCACGGACTTGCTTGGTTTGCTCCACCTTTACCAGGAAAAATACCCAAATCCCGTCCCAGAAATTGTAGAAGCAGCCGAAGATATTGAAGTTGATTACTTAATGGAAGACTTTACGAAGATTTTGGAATCAATGAAAGTAGGAGCCGATCGCATCCGCGACTTAGTTGTATCCTTACGCAACTTTTCCAGACTCGACGAATCGCAGATGAAGCGAGTAGATATTCACGAAGGAATCGAAAGCACTTTGCTAATTTTGCAGCACCGGATCAAAGCTAATGTACTTCGTCCAGCGATTGAGATTATCAAAGAATACGGGGATTTTCCACCAGTCGAGTGCTATGTAGGTCAGCTAAATCAAGTATTTATGAATCTTTTAGGAAATGCGATCGACGCCCTCGAAGAGTACAACAGCACTCATTCTTCAAAAGAAATATATGCTCACCACAACAGAATTCGGATTAGCACGATTGCCAATTCAGACACAGTAACAATTCGCATTGCCGACAACGGGATGGGAATCCATCAAGAAGTCATTGGCAAGTTGTTCGACCCATTTTTTACGACTAAACCCGTCGGCAAAGGCACAGGCTTGGGACTGTCAATCAGCTATCAGATTATAGTTGAAAAACACCGAGGCAAATTGCAGTGTATTTCCACACCCGGGGAAGGTGCAGAGTTTGTCATCGAGATTCCCATTTGCCAGGAAGTATCAGCGCTGGCTGCCGAAAACACAAAGGAAATGGTCATGAGTCATTAGACAGTTGACAGTTGACAGTTGACAGTTGACAGTTAACAGTTGGCAGTTGGCAGTTGATAGTGGGCAGTTGATCGTTGATGCTTGTCATTAATCATAAATTTCTCCTCATCTCCCCGTCTCCCCATCTCCCGTCTCCCTCGCTCGATCGCCCTAAATCGAAATAATTCTTTACAATAAAAAAGTAACAATCCAATTAACTTTGACAAAATCCCTTGAAAATGCCTGTAAACCAACTTTCTCCAACCACAGCCTCCACGCAAACACCGACACTTGACTTTGACATAGCCATCGTCGGAGGCGGCATAGTCGGGGCCACCTTAGCCAGCGCCTTAAAAGATTCCGGCTTAAAAATAGCAATAATTGAAACCCAACTCCCCGCAGTCGCCGCAGCCAAAAAACAAGCCTATGCAATCACGCTGCTATCAGGAATGATCTTAGAAGGTATCGGCGTGTGGCAGCAAATCTTGCCCCAAATCACCACCTTCGAGCAAATTAGCCTCTGCGACGGCGACTATCCCGGCGTCGTCGAATTCCACCGCCCCGACTTGGGAAATACAGGCAAATTGCCAGTACCAAAAACAGCTTTAGGTTACGTTGGCGAGCACCGAGTAATGCTGTCAGCTTTGCAGGAATGTTTGGCAAAAAATCCGAATTTTAGTTGGATTTGTCCGGCGGAAGTAGTCGAGGTAAAATATTTAACTCATTGCGCCGAAATAGAAGTCAAACAAAACGGCGAAACTCGCACAATTCGCACCAAATTATTAGTCGCCGCCGACGGTTCGCGATCGCGCATCCGCACCGAAGCCAACATCAGCACTCGCGGCTGGAAATACTGGCAATCCTGCGTTGCTATCACTATTAAAGCAGAAAAACCGCACAACGATATCGCTTTTGAGCGCTTTTGGCCGAGCGGCCCGATGGGAGTCTTACCATTACCTGGGAACCGCTGTCAAGTAGTTTGGACAGCACCCCACGCGGAAGCAAAAGCTTTGCAACAAATGGATGAAACAGAGTTTTTGACTTTGTTGGAACAGCGCACGGGCGGGCTTTTAGGGCGTTTGGAATTGGAGAGCGATCGCTTTTTGTTTCCCGTGCAGTTAATGCAGAGCGATCGCTACGTTTTGCCCAGATTAGCACTAATTGGCGACGCGGCCCACTGCTGCCATCCCGTCGGCGGCCAGGGATTAAATATGGGCCTTCGAGACGCAGGGGCGATCGCCCAAATCTTGCAGCAAGCGCACCAAAAAGGCGAAGATATCGGCGATTTGCGAGTATTGAAACGGTATCACAACTGGCGCAAAAAAGAGAATTTAATCGTGTTAGGATTTACCGATTTTCTAGACAGATTATTTTCCAATACTTGGCTGCCAATTGTAGCATTTCGCCGCTTCGGATTGTGGTGTTTGCGGACAATTCCCCCAGTGAGGTTTTTAGCTTTGCGGCTGATGACAGGCTTGATGGGGCGGCCGCCAGAATTAGCGCAAAATTAGAAGAAACCCGGTTTTTTCCTATGTTGCTTGTACTCTAGTGGTGTTGCCACAACCGCCAGGGGTTTCAACCCCTGGCTAATAGCGAAAGTCGGTTTCAACCGACTGAAAATCCGAGATAAAAATGAAAAACTCTTTAGTCCTCTTCAGAGGACTTTTGCTATGAGACAGGGGTTGAAATCCCTGGCGGACTATCGGGCTAACCGAGGTTTCTGGCTACTCGCACGATCGAAGAAACCGGGTTTTTTCCCATCTCTTCGCCTGTAACCAAATATTCTCGAAAAAACCCGGTTTCTGGCCACTCATCGAATCATGGTAAAATAAACATCGGTGTTACTGACAACTCCCCACAATAGAAGAAAACCGCGCTCAAGCCTATCTGCAATTAATTGACACCCTGCTGAATTGCCCCAACGGTGAGGAAGCGCAGATTTTACAGGATAATTTAGAGTTGCTGGATTTGGGGTTTGTGCAAGTTTGCAAGAAAGTAACGGCACAGTTGGCAGAGACGGGAAAGGAAAAGCCAAGAATTAGCAGTAGAGGGGTGAGCTTACAGGGCATCGTGATAAACTAAGAGTTATAGTCCATATATATTCCCTATGACCAACAACCGGCTGGAATCCTTCCAAACAGCCTTCCAGAATCTTCAGTTACTTCCTTTGATCACCCCGGAGCAACTGAATAAATTCCATGTGGAATATGGCACAGAGATTTTAGAAGAATTGGATCATTTGGTTGAAGATTGCTCACCTGACAATAACAAAATCATTTTTACGGGGCATCTTGGGTCAGGCAAATCGACATTGCTGGGTCAATTTCGCCAAAACACGCAGAATCGCTACTTTGTAGTGTTCTTTTCAATCTCTGACGTGGTTGAGATGTCAGATGTGAATCATGTCAACATTTTGTTTGCTATGGCAGTAAAGCTTATGGAAGCAGCAGAAGAACGCCATATCAGAATCGGTTCTAAAACAAAAAAATCTTTTTATCAGTGGTTTAGTAAACATACTCGAACAGAGGGAAGTTCAGTTGATTCTAGCCTTGAGCTAGAAACGAGTGGAGAAGCTGGTGTAAATGCTTTGTTTGTGAAATTCTTTGCCAAGTTGAAAGCAACTTTGAAAGCCAACTCTGTGATTCGTGAGGAAATTACGATTGAGTTTTCGAGACGTATTTCCGACTTGGTGGATCGGATTAACGAGATCGCTAGTGCGATTCAAGCGGGGTGCGGACAAGAAATTATGGTCGTGATTGACGATCTTGATAAACTCGACCTAGAGATTGTCGATCGTGTTTATCGAAATAATATTAGTGCGTTATTTCAGCCTCAATTTCGGATTATTTATACAATTCCAATGGCAGCGACACGAGATCTGTCGTTACGAGGAATTATTCAGAATGCCACTAATAATAAGATTCAATCCATGTGGGCGACAAAGTTGTTTCCGCGTGGAGAAGATAGAGTTCCAAATGCCTCTCCTGTCCCAGAAGCGGTAAAAGTATTTGAGGAAATTCTTTACAAGCGAATCCCCAAGCAGTTGATTGAACCGGAAGCAACTCAGATGATGATCGTCAAAAGTGGCGGTGCAGTGCGAGAATTTATTCGTTTGGCTAGTCAGTGCTGTGGGTTATGTTTGATGCAGTTACGCCGCACACCAGAGAAGCAAGATTTGATAATTACGTGTGAGGTTTTGAAAAACGCTATTAAAGAATATCGGATTGATTTAACAGAACCCCTGGGAAAAAACAGGTATAAAATTCTAGTGGAGGTCTACCAAAATTATTTACCCGAAGATGGGATGGATCAGGATTTCCTAGATTTATTGCACACGCTCTACATCTTAGAATATCGCAACGACGATTTGTGGTTTGGAGTCCATCCAGTAGTTCAGGAAATATTGCAGCGGCGCGGACTAATTGGAGCGGAGGGGTAAATGCTCAACAGTGAGATCGCGGACGAGCAATCGATCAATGAGGATAGTTACGATGGCCTTGTCTCTTTAATTGAAGCAAGTCAAGGTGTATTTTCAGTGTTGATTGCCTCCTGTAAACCGGGAGATTTTCAAACCCAGATTATTAATCGTTACGAGGCAGAACTTGCTCCCCATATCCCCTGTTATCGCGCGGTTTTGAATCAAAAAGAACCTAGCCTGAGAGCGGCGTTGGAGCAACTTGTCAACTCACGCCCAGAGTTAAAAGCGCCCCACGCATCAGCCGCAATTACTGTAACGGGAACGGAGGCTTTGAGGGATAGTGTGTCACAAGCTGACTCTAACCCTAAGTCCGAGTTAAGGCGTTTTTTCGGCTATTTGCAGTGGACGCGGGAGGGGTTGCGGGAGTTTCCTTTTCCGATCGTACTTTGGGTAACACCAAATATTCTGAGTCGCTTGAGTCTGGAAGCGCGGGATTTTTGGAGTTGGCGGAGTGGCGTATTTCGATTTGTGTCGCCTGCGGTGCCAGAAACCGATGTGGTTAACACCACTGGGGAAAGTTCTCTGCTGATTGAACCAGAGAGAAGAGTGAGTTTACCCCTAGATGAACTGTTAGAACAGGTTGAAAATCTGGAGAAACAAGCTAGGGAAACTCCTGCATTAGCAACCATATACAATCGAGTTGCTAATGCTTATGCAAATCGGGTAAAGACGCGCCAAGCACAGGATTATTCACAGGAGATCGATCGGGCAATTCATTTCTTTGACAAGTCACTTGCCTTACAAGAAAAATTGAACTTACGCCAGGCGCAATCTGACACTTTGTTACAGTTAGGTGATATTTACCGTGACTTAGGATTGTGGGAACGGGTATTTGATCCCTATCAGCAGTCTTTAGAAATTGCTAGGAATTTGAAAGATCGCCTACGAGAGGCGGCTGCTTTGGGGCGACTGGGGAATCTTTACCAACAATATCGTCAAGGCGATCGTGCGAATAACTTGGAACAGGCGATTGCATATTTCACTGCTGCATTAACCGTCTACACCCGCGATGCCTTTCCCGAAAATTGGGCAGCGACGCAAAATAATCTAGCAAATGCCTACTTATACAGAATTAGGGGAGAGAAAGCAGAGAATATCGAAATGGCGATCGCATCTTGCACTGCTGCATTGTCCGTCTACACCCCCGAAGCCTTTCCCGAATATTGGGCTATGACGCAAAATAATCTGGCAATTGCCTACACTTACAGAATCAGGGGAGAGAGGGCTGATAATATCGAAGTTGCGATCGCATCTTACACTGCTGCATTAACCGTCTACACCCGCGATGCCTTTCCCGAAAATTGGGCTGCGACGCAAAATAATCTGGGAGAAGCCTACCGTAACAGAATCAGGGGAGAGAAAGCAGAGAATATCGAACTGGCGATCGCATCTTGCACTGCTGCATTAACTGTCCGCACCCGCGAGGCCTTTCCCGAAAAATGGGCTATGACGCAAAATAATCTGGGAATTGCCTACAGTAACAGAATCAGGGGAGATAAAGCACAGAATATCGAAAATGCGATCGCATCTTACACTGCTGCATTATCCGTCTTCACCCGTGATGCTTTTCCCGAATATTGGGCCCAGACGCAAAATAATCTGGGAGAAGCCTACCGTAAGAGAATCAGGGGAGACAAAGCAGAGAATATCGAACTGGCGATCGCATCTTACACTGCTGCATTAACCGTCCGCACCCGCGAGGCCTTTCCCGAAAAATGGGCTATGACGCAAAATAATCTAGCAACAGCCTACTGTGACAGAATTAGGGGAGAGAAAGCAGAGAATATCGAACTGGCGATCGCATATTTCACTGCTGCATTAACCGTCTACACCCGCGATGCCTTTCCCCAAGATTGGGCTGCGACGCAAAATAATCTAGCAACAGCCTACCGTAACAGAATTAGGGGAGAAAAAGCTGACAATATCGAGCTGGCGATCGCATATTTCACTGCTGCATTATCCGTCCGCACCCGCGAGGCCTTTCCCGAAAAATGGGCTATGACGCAAAATAATCTAGCAACAGCCTACTGTGACAGAATTAGGGGAGAGAAAGCAGAGAATATCGAACTGGCGATCGCATATTTCACTGCTGCATTAACCGTCTACACCCGCGATGCCTTTCCCCAAGATTGGGCTGCGACGCAAAATAATCTGGCAGCAGCCTACAGTAACAGAATTAGGGGAGATAAAGCAGAGAATATCGAAATGGCGATCGCATCTTACACTGCTGCATTAACCGTCCGCACCCGCGAGGCCTTTCCCGAAAAATGGGCTATGACGCAAAATAATCTGGCAAATGCCTACAGTAACAGAATCAGGGCAGATAAAGCAGAGAATATCGAACTGGCGATCGCATCTTACACTGCTGCATTATCCGTCCTCACCCGTGATGCTTTTCCCGAATATTGGGCCGGCACGCAAAATAATCTGGGAGAAGCCTACCGTAAGAGAATCAGGGGAGACAAAGCAGAGAATATCGAACTGGCGATCGCATATTTCACTGCTGCATTAACCGTCTACACCCGCGAAGCCTTTCCCGAACAATGGGATCAGACGCAAAATAATCTAGCCACAGCCTACTCTGAAAGAATTAGGGGATAGAAAGCAGAGAATATCGAACTGGCGACAAAGTGTTATAAAAATGCTTTAACTATCAGAACTCGTGAGGATTTCCCTCAAAAACTTACAGAAACTTTATCTAAGTTAGGTAATCTTTACCAAAACAACAAGCAATGGCAACTCGCTTTTAACGATCAAAACCTATGAAAACCTCTCCCACCAGCCAGGTAAATTCGCGCTGTCATTAAACCAGCCCCAAATCTGGATGCGAGACACCGACATCCAAGGCTTCCTCGACTGGAGAAAGCAATGTCACCTCCTAGACACTGAGTGGCGAGGAACCTGACAATGCCTCCTGGAAGAGGACAAAGCAACTCAAGGACAAAGAAAGCCGGTTTTTTCCCAAATCTTCCCACTGTAATATCGTTTCCGGTTGCATCGGAATAATAAAATCGAGTCAACAGTTAACACTCAACCCTTCAGTTTTTCGACCCGCCCGTCAACAGTCAACAGTCAACAGTCATTCCGGTGCAACCGGAATTGATATAACAAAGTATCTCCCAAAAACCCCGTTTCTACCCACCCATCAAATACAAAACAACTGCCGACAGCAAAAACCGTCAACAGTTGTTTTACATATTCAATGCGGATGGCGAGACTCGAACTCGCAAGGACATAATGCCACACGCACCTCAAGCGTGCGCGTATACCAATTCCGCCACATCCGCTCTTTCTGGCAATCTCCGGGATTTTTGCGTTACGAGTTAAACATTCACAGGTTGAGGTTCCTGACATTTAACTGGTGACTTGCCCTTTTGCACCGCCGATTTACAATCATAGCACCACTACCAGCAAAATGTAAAATAAATTTTTGTGAACAATTTCTGGAAAACGATTATCCAGAACATACCGAAAGGCATTATTGTACAGAATATTGAGTGAATTAAGCAGCGAAGATGGGGTTCTCGAAAATTTTAATCGCTAATCGGGGAGAAATAGCTCTCCGCATATTGCGGACCTGCGAGGAAATGGGGATTGCCACGGTCGCCGTTCACTCCACCGTAGATAAACACGCCTTGCACGTCCAGTTGGCAGACGAAGCCGTTTGCATCGGCCCCCCCACCAGCAGCAAAAGCTATTTAAACATCCCCAACATCATCGCGGCCGCCCTGACGCGCAACGCCGCAGCCATTCACCCCGGTTACGGCTTCCTCGCCGAAAACGCCCGATTTGCGGAAATCTGCGCCGACCATCAAATTACCTTCATCGGCCCTTCTCCTGCGGCGATGCGGGCGATGGGCGACAAATCCACCGCCAAAGAAACGATGCAGCGGGTGAAAGTCCCCACTGTTCCCGGTAGCGAGGGATTGCTGGCGGACGATCGCGAAGCTTTGTCGATCGCCCGCGACATCGGCTATCCTGTGATGATCAAAGCCACAGCCGGCGGTGGTGGCCGCGGGATGAGGCTAGTTAGAGAAGCATCCGAACTCCCCAAACTATTCTCAGCAGCCCAAGGCGAAGCCGATGCAGCCTTCGGCAACCCCGGACTTTACCTCGAAAAATTCATCGAAAAACCCCGGCACATCGAAATCCAAATCCTCGCCGACAACTACGGTAACGTCATCCACCTCGGCGAGAGAGATTGTTCGATTCAGCGCCGACACCAGAAACTCCTCGAAGAAGCCCCCAGCCCTGCCCTCAGCCAGAAACTGCGAGATCAAATGGGTCACGCCGCCATTGCCGCTGCCAAATCCATCAACTACACAGGTGCCGGCACAGTCGAATTTTTGCTTGACAAATCGGGCAAGTTCTACTTCATGGAAATGAACACCCGCATCCAAGTAGAACATCCCGTCACCGAGATGATTACAGGCCTCGATTTGATTGCCGAACAAATCCGCATCGCCCAAGGAGAAAAACTGCAAATCAAGCAAAACCAAGTAGTTCTCAACGGTCACGCGATCGAGTGCCGCATCAATGCTGAAGATCCCGATCGCAATTTCCGACCCCACCCCGGCATAATCAGCGGTTATTTGCCTCCCGGTGGCCCCGGCGTGCGGATGGACTCTCACGTCTATACCGATTACGAAATACCCGCTTACTACGATTCTTTAATCGGTAAAGTAATTGTATGGGGGCGCGATCGACCGACAGCCATCCGCAGGATGAAACGGGCATTGCGGGAATGCGCCATCACCGGCGTTCCTACCACCCTCAGCTTCCACCAAAAAATTCTCGATTCCCCCGAGTTTCTCAACGGCGAAGTTTACACGAATTTCGTCGAACAGTTCTTGAACCAAAACGGTCATTAGTCAGTTGGCAGTTGGCAGTTGGCAGTCAACCGCCAACAGTCAACAGTCAACAGTCAACCGCCAACTTCTACATCATCATCGTCAGTAGCCCTTGCTGACCGAGAATCATTTCTCGCAGCAAGCTACAGATACCCACCCAAATAATCGGCGTAATGTCCACGCCGCCGATCGGCGGTACAATCTTTCTAGTTACGGCTAAAAAAGGTTCCGTCGGCCAAGCAATCAGACTCAACGGCAACTTGCTCAGGTTCACCTCGGGATACCAAGTCAGGACGATCCGAAAAATAAACAGCAAAGTCATCACGACTAGGACAGAGCCCAGAATCCAACTTGCAACGGTAATACCAGTCATGGGTCTTATCTCGAAATTTTAAGTTTTGTTAAGTCTGCTGTTCATAATTTTAACCGTTTCACAGGTGCGATCGAAAGTATAAAATTAATAAAAATCAAATTGTTGTAACAAAGGCTTTGAATCTATGACTCCTTCTCTCGCGAACTTTTTGTACAGCCTGCTGGTGGGCGTGACAGTGGTAGTGATTCCAGCAACGATCGCCCTGATCTTCATCAGCCAAAAAGACAAAATCAAGCGCACCTAAAAAGTCAGCGGGTTTCTAAGTCCGGCGCTGCAAGTCAATTGTGGGCTACAAGTCGGGCATTTCCCCGATTCGAGAAACCTCGGCTGCCAGCAACTGTCAAGGCAAAACCTTCAGTTGACTGCCAAGCTGAGGTTTTTTCCCGTTAAACTCATTATTATACTCACTTCCCAAGCTGAAACCCTGACCGGACGCTGCCCCAGAAAGCACAGTCGGGCTGACAGACTTAATGATAGATGTAAAATCTAACTCGCTAACATAGGAAAGACATAGGAGATAGGCTAATGGTCAATTTAGGATTGAACTGGAGCAGCCTGTTAGGGATTATCCTAGCAGTAGCAGGGGCAGGACTGTATTTTCTGCGATCGTGGCGTCCCAAACTAGCCCGAGACCACGATATTTTTTTTGCAGCAGTCGGCCTGCTGTGCGGCGGTATTCTGTTATTTCAAGGGTGGCGGCTTGACCCAATTCTGGCATTCGGTCAATTTCTGCTCAGCGGTACCGCCATATTTTTTGCAACAGAAAGCATCAAGCTGCGAGGAGCGACCACAGCCCAAGCCAAAAGTCGCGCCCAATACGTAGATGAAGACCGACCGGTCAGCAACGCCTACGGTTACGACGGCTATGATTCCGAAATGGAACAGCTAGAACCAGAGGAAGACTATCCGCAGCGTCCCCGGATTAGAGGCAGCCAAGACTACCGTTCCTCTCGGGAAGCCTACGACGACGAACCCCGCCGCCGCCCCTCGAATCGCAACGGCAGCGTTAACACCTCCAGGCCCGACTCGCCCGATCGATCCTCGCGCAAACGTCCCTCTCGCCCAGAAGCCCCGCCTGCCCAAGAGTCTGACAACTGGGACGTGTCAGACACCCCCGAAGAAAGACCGACCCGCAGCCGCAGCAGTCGCCCCCCAGCTTCGGAAAACCGCAGTTCCGATACGCCGCCGAGAACCAAAAAACCCCGTCCTACGGAATCATCCAGGTCTCGCCCCAGCAACCGCGACGTGGAAGCACCCCCGTCAGATTACGTGGAGTATCGACCTGTAGAATACCCGGAAGACCAACCGGATAATTCCCCCAGTTTCGACAAATAGGCAAACACTAAGTAGATGGGTGAAACTAAACATTTCTCGTGCCCGCAGGCAAAAAAATAAATTGCGTTTATTGATGCCCATCTACTTATTCTCAGATATGAAAGTGATTAAAAAGACTGTAAAGTGCGAGGGTGAAATCCCAGACAAACAGAGATACACAACTAATATCAAATCCGTTAGCATCGGAATAGTAAATTTGAGTCAACAGTCAACAGTCAACATCATTCCGGTGTAACCGGAAATGATATAAAAGCTAATTTTTTTTTCAAAACATTTTTTAACCTACCGAATCTGTGGAACTAATCGACCGCATCATAATCTAAATATAAAATCCCAAATCTTAAATCAGCAAGATGCCATTACTCGAAATAGGAGATCCGGCTCCCTGGTTTTCCGTTCCTTCTACAAATAACCCCTTATTTCATTTCCCTACTGTTGGCGGTCGGCGAGTCGTGCTGTTTTTCTTTGCCAGCGCAGCTTTTGAACAAATCCAAGTTATCCTCAAAAGGTTTCAAGAGCTTTCAGAAGAATTCCAAAGCTTGCAAGTACCCAGGTTTGGAGTGAGCGTTGACCCAGCAGACAAAGAACAAAACAGACCAACAACAATTGCTCCGTC
Source organism: Microcoleus sp. D3_18_C4 (assembly GCF_036702355.1). Classification (NCBI taxonomy): domain Bacteria; kingdom Bacillati; phylum Cyanobacteriota; class Cyanophyceae; order Oscillatoriales; family Microcoleaceae; genus Microcoleus; species Microcoleus sp. D3_18_C4. The sequence goes on along the minus strand of NZ_JAUBTF010000013.1, from coordinate 82,346 downwards.
ATTCATATTTTTCTGGGACTTAGACAAAAAAGTCAGTCAGCAGTACGGTGTTTTCCGAGAGGTCGAAGAAAATGGAGTTGCCGGAGTTCACTATTCACCCCAAACTTTTGTACTCAACGAAAACCTTCAGGTAATTAATATTTTGCCGATGGGCGAACCGCACCAACACGCCCAGCAAGTATTAGATTTTCTCAAAAGTTTGCCCCCAATTGAGGAAGCCCGATCAGCCACTCGCCACGCCCCGGTGTTGGTAATTCCTAATGTTTTGGACAAAGCCTCTTGCCGCAGTTTAATCGATATGTACAAAACTCACGGTGGCAGTCCTTCCGGCTTTATGAGGCAAGTGGAGGGGAAAACTCTTGGCATTCACGACGAGAATTTCAAGAAGCGCCGAGATTTCTTTATTGAAGACCCGAAGTTACAGCAGCGATTGAATTCGATTATTTTGCGCCGGGTGCGGCCGGAAGTAGAAAAAGCTTTTCAGTTTACAATTACCAGGTTTGAACGGTACTTGATAGGTTGTTACGATGCTGACAGCGGCGGTTATTTTCGCCCACACCGCGACAACACTAGCAAAGCTACCCTGCACCGCAGGTTTGCGATGACGCTAAACTTGAATGTGGGAGAGTACACGGGGGGATTTTTACGGTTTCCAGAGTACGCGCCGCACGGTTATAAAGGCGATTGTGGCACGGCGATTATTTTTTCGTGTTCTTTGCTGCATGAAGCGACGCCAGTGATTAGCGGCCAGCGCTTTGCTTTGCTGTCTTTTTTCTACGGCAATGAGGATGCTGCGGTACGACAAGCTAATTTTAAGTATTTAGCTGCTGATTCAGATTCCCGAGTTGGAGAACCGGCGTGAGGAATGTCACGACCGTGGTGCAAGTCTTAAAATAATTAGAAAAGGTAGTTAGCGGTTAGCCACCAAACCTAATTCCTAGCTACCGATCGCTAAATAATAATCGATCGCCATGAATTTCAAACTTCTAAGTTTAGCAGTATCGGGAATTTTAACGGTTGGGGTTGCAACCAGCGCTACTGCGGTTGTTACGACATCCCCTGTGCGGCAATCAACAGATTTAACGGAATTTAACTCGGTGCATTCCCAGGGTGCGATCGCCCAAACTGTCGAAGAACAAACCAATATTCGAGTCTACGAAAAGGCTAGTCCGGCCGTTGTTACAGTCGATACAGATAAATCTAACGGCAGTGGCACAATTATCAGCCCCGACGGCATGGTGTTAACCAACGCCCACGTTGTTTCGGCAGGCGGTACCGTCAATATCATTTTGTCAGACGGCAGAAAACTTGTCGCCGATGTGGTCGGATTCGGGGAAGAAGGTCTAGACTTAGCCGTGGTTAAGATTCGCAATCAAAACAATTTGCCCACAATTCCTTTAGCCCGTCCCGGTTCGATAAAAGTCGGGCAACAAGCATTTGCGATCGGCAATCCATTCGGTCAATTTCAAGGTACTTTTACAGTCGGAATCGTCAGCCGCATCGACCAGCAGCGGGGCTTAATTCAAACCGACGCCGCCATCAATCCCGGCAATTCAGGAGGCCCGCTGCTAAATAGTTCAGGAGAATTAATCGGCGTCAATACTTCTATTTTTACTCGCGGTCGGGGTGGAGGTAATATCGGTATCGGTTTTGCAATTTCCGCAGACAAATTACCCGCTTTCCTGACAGCAGTGCGAGAAGGGCGGGCTCCCCGCGTGGCTCAAGCCCGATCGCCCTTTGGTGGCAACAAATCACCTCAAAAAGTTGCGTTAAACGGGCCCGCCGTTAGCGGTCTCCTCACCGAGAAGTCTAGCGTTCTGCCCACCGACAACAGCTTTTTTGACCTCTACTCGTTTGAGGGAAAAGCGGGCCAGCAAATCACAATAGAAATGAAAAGTCAAGAAATTGACCCTTATTTAATTTTGCTCGGGCCCAACCAGCGCGAAATCGCCCAAGACGATGACGGGGCAGGCAGTAAAGACGCCAGAATTACAGTCAGGCTGCCAGCAGACGGGACTTACACGTTAGTTGCAAATTCCTACCAAGCTAAGCAGTCAGGGGCTTATACGTTAGAACTGAAAGCGAGTGCTCCTACCGCGCCTTCTCGGGCGATTTTGCAAGAAGAAGGCGCTTTAGTCCCAGGCGGCCCAGTATTGCCGTCTGACAACAGTCTGTATCGAGAGTATACTTTTGAAGGTCGATCGGGTCAGTCTGTAGCCATTTCCCTCGAAAGTACAGATTTCGATCCCTATGTGGCCATCTTTGACCCTAACGGCCGATTAGTGGCAGAAAATGACGATGAGAGCGATTCGACTAAAAATGCGTTTCTGACCGTTACTTTGCCCGCTACGGGTCGCTATCGCGTAATTGTCAATGCTTACGATGCTGCGGGCCGGGGTCGTTATACTCTAACAGTCCGTTGAAAATTGGGCATTGGGCATTGGGCATTGGGCATTGAGCACTTGTGCTGAGCGAAGTCGAAGTATGGGGCATTGGGCATGGGTAGCACCTAACAAATAACTCATGACTACTGACTACTGACTACTGACTACTGACTACTGACTTCTTCCTTCCTTCTTCGTTGCAAACCGAGGTAATTCATGCGTCAAGTTAGATTGTGGGCGATCGCGCCAATTGCTCTGGTAGCTACTTTTTCTGGCAAGCCGACTGTCTCGCCGCCAGTTTCAAATTTAGGTGGAGTTGCTAACAGTAGTTCCACCCTCATTTCAGCAGAATTTCCTCAAAATTTAACTGATGGGAAGCCTGCTGAAAAGGGTGTTTTAGCTCAAGCAAGTCCCAACCCGTCGCCATCACCACAAAGTTCGCCAACTCAGAGCCCTACTGTAGAACCTCGGCCGAGTCCTGATGCGGGTTCATCTAAAATCATTTTAGAGCAAAACGGAGAACTCAGCCCTGCTAAGTCTTCTGTACTGCCCTCAGACAGCAGTTTGTACGACGAGTATACCTTTGAAGGCACTCAGGGTCAGAAAGTGATTATTACCGTAGAAAGTACCGAGTTTGATACTTATCTCGCTATTTTCAACTCCCAGGGCGAGCTACTTGGAGAAAATGATGATGCAACGCAGCAAAATTCCAATTCAGAGATTTCTGTTACCTTGTCTGCGAATGGTCGCTATCGCGTCATTGTCAATGCTTACGAGCCGCCTCCAAAAGGTAGAGGCAAGTACAGTTTGACCGTCCGTGAAACAACTGGAAATTAGTTTGAACGAAACTTGGCAGTCAGGGCACGGCAATGCCGTGTCCCTATAATTCAAGGACGATCGCACTACAAGCAACTACTATTAACTTGGGAAAATTATATGTTTGTATGCAACTATATATGTTATAATTTTGTACTTCTAATTTGATAAACTTTATTTTAAATAACTCTTAAGAATTAAATGGAAGCTGAAATATCGATAAATTTTCAGCTTCCATTTTTAATTGATTTTGATTAATTTAACGCAGGCCCAGCCAGGTAAAAAAATCCTGGCGGGTGAAGAATTCTAGCAGCAAAAGTCCCACGAACCCCACCATCGCAAATCGTCCGTTGATTTGTTCGGCGTAGGCATTCCATCCAAAGGCTGGTTCTGGTTTTGGGGTATTTGGGGTTGTCGGTTTTGGGGATGGAGGAGTTTTAGCAGTCATTTAAAAGTTTTGAGTTTCGTGTTTTGAGTGATGAATTTTGGGAAGCTTTGCGATCGCACAACTTGTAATTTACCAGGAAAAGGACAGCCGATCGCTAATCTGCCGACTTTTCTAAACTTTGAACCGATTCGATCAGATTTCGCACGGTTTCGGTACCTTCAGAAGGTTCAAAAAACAGCGGGAACTTGCCGCGAGCGATCATTCTCAAACCCAACGGGCCCAGACTCAGCAAACCTTTAACGTCGCGGAAGTAGTTTCCTACTACTTCGATCCCAAACTTGCGCTCATCTATCCAGCCGCCTTCTTTGACCAGATCGATTAAGACTTTGCGGTGGCGGATCGATCGACTGGCTTGATCATCTTTGCGATCGAGAATCTCTTGTTTAATCTTACCAATTTGATCCATCGGCGCAACTTCCATCGGACAAACCGAGTTGCAGTAGTAACAGCGGGTGCATCCCCAGACACCTGCGGTGCCTTCGTTGTATTTTTCGATCCGATTTTCGGTTTCGCTGTCGCGGGAGTCGGTGATCGTGCGGTAAGCTTTGGCGAGGGCGTGGGGGCCGACAAATTCCGGGTTGACTTCGCGGGCGTTGCACTCAGAATAGCACGCACCGCAGAGGATGCAGTTGCCGGTTTGGTCGAGTTTCGATCGCTCTTCTGGAGTTTGCAGAAATTCGCGTTCTGGAATTGCTCGCGAGGCGGTGCTGACATAGGGTTCAACTGCTTCTAGGTTGTCCCAAAAACTGCTCATGTCAACAACCAAATCTTTAATGACCGGCATATTTCCCATTGGGGCGACGGTGATTTCTGGGATGAAATCAGTAGGCATTTCTGCTGAGCTGGAAGCAGCTATTTTTTGCAGTCTTGCCAGTTCGCTGGCTACATTTTCTTTGCAAGCTAATGCTGAGCGACCGTTAATTCGCATAGAACAACTGCCGCAAATTGTATTGCGACAATTTTTGCGAAAAGCTAAAGTGCCGTCCTGTTCCCACTTAATACTGTTGAGGCAGTCTAGGATGGTATTGCTCTCTTCCACATCTAGGGTGTAAGTGTGAACCCGAGGAGCCTCGTTTTGATTTTGGCGCACTACATTAAAGCGGACTTTCATATTTTGAGTAAGGAATTTAGTGTCTATTTTAAGCTAAATTTTTGGCTTCTCTAGAAAGCTCTTTTTTTTTTAACAACTACCTAAAGTAAGAGATTTTTAAAATTTTATTATTGTTTGATAAACATCAATAATTCTCAAGTTATAAATCCTAAATTACCACTTTTTTAAGCGGATTTGTGAGCTATTAATTGGAGATAAAAGTAATTAATCGCTGCAATTCGCTAGTCGGAGGTGTGTGATGTCCAGCTTGTTTGTATTAACTTTCATGTTTTCCACACCGGCTTTTTGTCTGGGTCTGCTAAATCCTCAATGGGTGGGACTGGGAACTCGCAAGCGATCAACTGCCTTGTACGGCGGCTTGATGGCAGCTTCATTCGTTTTGCTTGGGGTTACAGCACCTAAGGCGCCACAACCAGTTTCATCGGGGCTGCTGGCCTCAACTGAATGGCCAGAATTTAGGGTAAGCGCACCTTTGCGCTGAAGGTAGCTGGGTATGCATTTCACTTTTTTGACACCATTACAAGAAATTTTACCAGGACTTACGCCCGGTTGGGGCGAGAAACTTAGTTTTTTAAGAAAAATACTTGGTTCTACTCATTTACTGCAATTAAAAATCCCGGTTTATAGGTGTCGGAGTGCGATCGCAAACTGTAGGGAAAAATCGTGGCTTTAGTAAGGAGAAAAACCCTAACAGGACTTATGCAAAAAAACAGGTTTTTTCCACAACTCGTCGCTTTTTGAATAAATATTGACGCAGAAACCGGGTTTTTGGTCTTTTAGTGTGCCCAGGACTGACTAAGAAACCCGGTTGCACCAGGGTTGGCTCTCCAACGTTCTAGTTTACTTCGTAAATCATAGGGATTTGTGAGTTGGCCGGCGGATAAATAAGCAAGTTAACTTCTCAGGACTTACGCACAGAAATTAAAGAAATCGGGTTGTTTAAACAGATATCCTTCGTGCTTCACCTCTGATTTTGGTAAAAGAAACCCGGTTTCTGCGTCCTGGATTACTTCTCTATTTTTACTGGTAAAAGTCACGATGTTTAATTTTTTCCTCTTAAGCTTTCTCTTGTCTATCCCTGCCTTCTTTCTAGGTATTGTTAATCCGAAATGGGTGGGCGCACCAACCCGCAAGCGATCGATCGCGATGTACGGCGGGTTGATGGCGGCTTCGTTTGTGCTTGTTGGCGTCACCGCGCCCCCTCCGTCTCAGGAAGTTTCAGTGGCGCTTCCGGCCCCAAGCGATCCGCTAGTATCCTCTCAAACCGCTAAGCCGTCACTGCTTTCGGCAGTGCCGACATCCAAGCCGGAAACTGTGAAAACGCCGACACCAAAACCGAAACCTGCCATTTCTACTGCCACACCTGCACTTGCCAAACCAGAGTCCGATCGCAAATTGCCATCTTCAGCCAAATCTGTTGAGCGAACCGCAGAGATTGCTCTTGATGCACAGCAGCCAAAGGAAGATACCAAGAAAGTTATTTATGAGTCTTCTAAAGAGAAGGTTAAAAGTGCCGATTTTCCGAGTTGCGTTAACTCGGATTGCAACTGTTCTGACTTTGCGACTCAAGCCGAAGCGCAGCGAGTGTTAGAGGCATATCCGGGCGATCCGTTTAAGCTCGATCGAGATCGAGACTCGATCGCTTGTGAAACGTTGCCTTAGATTTTATCTGCCAACAGCCTCGGTTAACGATCGAGGCTTTTTTGGGTGATTGTACGAATTGAAGAACGCAAATCGATCGGCTAAAATTGTCTAATTGTTGAGCTTGCGGTGCGGGTGCAGCTATGACTTACAGCTTGAGAATTGTCGATTTGCCAACGAGTGAACGGCCACGGGAACGGTTGATGGCCGGCGGCCCAAAAAGTTTGGCGACTGCGGAATTGATTGCGATTCTCCTGGGTACTGGTCAGGGACCCGGCAAACTTTCCGCCGTCGGGCTCGGACAGTATATTTTAAATCAGTTGAGTTTGCACCAACGTGATGCTCTGGCTGTGCTACGCACCATTAGCGTGCAGGAGTTGACGCAGATTCACGGGATTGGCCCTGCTAAGGCGACTTCGATTTTGGCTGCGGTGGAGTTGGGGAAGCGGGTATTTCAGTCGCGGCCGCCGGAAATGGCTGTGGTTGACTCTCCGCAAGCGGCGGCTGATGCCCTGAGTCAGGATTTGATGTGGCAGTCTCAGGAACGTTTTGCTGTGGTGCTGCTAGATGTGAAAAATCGGCTGCTGGGAACTCAGGTAATTACGATCGGCACAGCAACGGAAACTTTGGCTCACCCACGGGATATTTTTCGCGAGGTGATCCGCCAGGGGGCGACGCGGGCGATTATCTCGCACAATCACCCCTCCGGGATTGTGGAACCAAGCCCGGAGGATATTGCTTTGACGCGGCAGTTGCTGGCGGGAGCGCAGTTTTTGTCGATTCCGCTACTGGATCACTTGATTTTGGGGAATGGCGATTTTCGGAGCTTGCGGCAGACGACGACGCTTTGGGAGGAGTATCCCCAGGGCGATTGAACTCTTATACTTAACTAATTTCATTACTATCATTAGTTATTTGTATCTTTGGGGTCTCTGACGGCTGAATCAGCTCTGACAGCAGGCAAATTTTCCGGCTGGAGTCCCCCGCGAGAGCCTGTTTTGGCTGAATGTCGCTGCTGATACTTCGTTTCGAGCACAACTCGGTTAATCTAGTATAGGTAGGCTGAAGAGGTCGCTAATCCGATTTTTTTTGAGCATACTAAACGTATACTGAACCAGCACCTAAAGACCCACTTATTAAGAAATTATTAAATGGGATGTAAAATACACGGTGTGGTGATAGGAGGAGAACTGTGTTTCTGAGACTTGCAGAACAACACCGTAAATTCGTTCAAGATTTGGTAATGAACCTCCAAGCTTTAGCGATCGTGCTAGAGCATCGGGGTTATCTGGCATCCTGCTACACTTGCGGGGGTCAGATGAACAGTGCCTCATTTATGGTCAGTTTGACGGACAACCATCTGATTCGATTTTTAGTGTCAGATTACGGTATCACTTGGACTGAGATGCGGGACGACCGCGAACTCATGAAACTAGAAGGTGCAGAAGCGATTAATCAGTTACAAGAACTGGCAAATCTCGTAAAGTATCAAATCCAACCTTCGGAAGCTACTTTAGCGACGGCCCAGTGAGTGTAGCGATTGCACGGTTCCGAGGAAGGCGACAACGAAAGTGGCTGCTTGTCTGCTAAAACCGAATCCCCAGCGAGTTAGTTGAGAGGGTTCATTTAGGTGCACAGCGATGGCTGCTCAACAGACAAGGGTGCTATCAGGGTACCTTCAGACGGTTTAGCGCTCAGTCGATCGAAGTGAGCCTGGGCAGACGGCATACTTTATGCCAGAAGTCTCAAACTTGGAACCTCTAGTTTTTTTCAGCAGTTGATTCTCCCTTGAGAGCGATTAGCAAAATTGAGAAGTGCGACGGCTCGTCGGCTGCGATGTTAATTTCTCACTTTGGCATTCAAAAGTCAAGGAATTGAAATTAACTTTAAGCAGGCAGGTAAAATTTAACATCCAGAGTGAGGATGAGGCTGTGAAGATTGGGCAAAAGGCAGCCCACGGGGTGTGATGTGCGGGCGAATGGCGTTTATTTTTGCTCTTAGATTTAGCCTATCAGGCTAATAATTAACTTGAAGCAGCATCACTGCTGTAAAACATCTCACAGCCGGCTTGGGCCGGCTAAGTTTTGCGTATATCTAGGCTTCTAGCCAATGTTTGGCTTTTAGGTTAAACGGCTCTTGGAAGTGTAAGCTCGCACTTGCTAAACTAATTTTATAATACTTTAATGATTAGTCCTAAAATATTTATCGCCCAGTTTGGAGTCTGCATCAAATGGTAAATTTAAGCGAACTACTAGAACCCATCGCCAGTCAATTTCGCAGTCTGGGAATTCCCGAACCAATTACCCATTGGGGACACCCTGTAATGATGGGAATAGTGGTTGTGGCGATGGGCAGTTTTGTCGGGTATACGGGATGGCAGGGACGTTTGGCCGCCGATAAAGATGTCGCACTCAAAAGTCGCTCGGATCACCGCAAGCTTGCACCGTGGATGTTTCTGTTTCTAGCTTTGGGCTATACAGGCGGCTTGCTGTCGCTGGTGATGCAGCACCAGCCAGTCATGGAAAGTCCGCATTTTTGGACGGGTTCGGCAGTGCTGGTTTTGCTGGCTGTTGGCAGCTTGATTTCGCTGACTGGTTTTGGAGGCAATAAGCTGGCACTGCGCGCGGTTCACGCTTATTTAGGCACGACGGCCCTTGCACTTATGGTGCTGCACGCGGCTTTCGGTTTAAAATTGGGGCTGTCTATTTAGAAGAGGAAGAGGAAGGGGAACGGGAAGGGAAAGAATGTAAGGAAAGAAATTTTGCCATAACTTACGCATCGGTAGCCAAAAACCAGGTTTTTTATCGAAATACACGGCTTTTAGCCATTTATCCCGGTTGAAAAACCCGGTTTCTTTGGTAAGGAGTGCCTAAGTTCCGCATAGTTTTCCCTGAAATATTCCCCCTCTAAATTGCTAATTAATTAATGAATCAAGCAACGGGTGTCATCTTCTGTCTTGCATACATTTTGGGATTGATTTCTACAGCGGTTCCTTGGGGTAGATACGCGATACTTGCTTTGGGAATAGCGGTGGCGATCGCCCTGCCGAAATTGTTGCGAAATTTTACTAAAACTTCTGTCAAAATTACTAAGAAAAGACGCAGCCGACAAAAAGAAAATGCTCTGGAAGAACCCTTAGATGCGAGGGAAGAGTTGAGTTTGTTGGAGATGCTGCCGAGAGCGAAATGGGTGTGGGCAGTTGCGGGTTTGCTGGCATTTCTAGCTAGTGTTTATTTTGCAGTTCGATCGCCCCAACCGGCAATAGATGACATCAGCAAACTGATTCCGGCTGGCGGGAACACTCAAGAAGTGGCAGTGACAGTTCGCGGTAGAGTTGTCAGTACGCCTCGATTGACTCGATCGGGACGATCGCAATTTTGGCTAGAAACAGATTTAGTTAGCGAAATCAACGGCGGCGAGGGAGGAGCAGTTGTCAACCGCCCAGTATCCGGCAAACTCTACGTTACACTGCCTCTGCTGCAAGCAACGGGTTTGTACGCCGACAATACGATCGCAGTTGTGGGCTCCTTGTACAAACCGCAGCCACCGTCGAATCCAGGGGCTTTTAATTTTCAAGCATATTTAGCCAGAGAAGGGGCTTTTGTAGGGCTCAAAGGCCGTCAAATCGACTGGAGGAGAGAAAATGCGATCGCCGATGTAAATCGAGTTAACAGCCAAACGGCTGCTTTCTTGGAGCCCAGCGGGATGCAGCCATCGAAAATTCAAGCGATGCGGCAGCGGATCGTGCGATCGCAACTATCGCAGTTAAATGTTCCCGAAGGGCCCTTAATCAGTGCGATCGCCCTCGGCAAACAAGCAGTAGATTTACCTTACAACATCCGCGACTATTTTGTGCAGGCTGGATTAGCCCACGCGATCGCAGCTTCCGGCACTCAAGTTTCGATGGTTTTGGCTTTAGTTCTAGCTTTAACCAGGCGTTTTTCCAAACAATTACAATTTAGCTTTGGCGTCGGTGCTTTATTTTTGCTTGTGGGGCTAACTGGCTTTGAACCATCAGTATGCCGCGCCGCTTTGATGGGATTTGGAACACTATTTGCTTTGGTGCTGAGCCGCCAAGTTAAGCCGCTGGGATTGCTGTTAATCGCTGCTACTATTTTATTGCTGGTTAACCCTTTGTGGATTTGGGATTTAGGTTTTCAACTGAGTTTTTTGGCGACTTTGGGGTTAATCGTGACCACGCCGCCACTGATGGCAAAGTTGGACTGGATGCCACCCGCGATCGCTTCGATTCTTGTGGTTCCGATCGCCGCTTCAGTTTGGGTATTGCCGCTGTTACTTTACGTTTTTAGTGTGGTATCACCTTACAGCATTTTAGTCAATATTATTGCGGCTCCTTTGCTGTGGATTTTGAGTATTGGGGGGATGGTTAGCGCTGTAGCTGGATTGATTTTTCCGCCCGCTGGCAGTGTTTTAGCACAACTGCTGGACTATCCGGCAAAGGGGTTAATTGCGATCGCCCAATATTTCTCGCAATTACCCGGTAATTCGGTAGCTGTCGGTCAAGTATCGGTGTTTCAGCTAATAGCGCTTTACAGTTTAATTTGCTGGGTTTGGATTGGGGGAAGTTCGGCAACGGATTCTGTAACGGATGTAACGGATGTAAAGGATAGAAGAAGGAAGGAAGAAAAAAGACGGAAGCCGGAAGCAGTCAGAGGGAAAAACCAGGAAAAAGGGAAAGGGAAGAAGGGGAAAAGCAGAGTTATTGCGCTGCCGGTTTTTTCTGCGGCTTGGATTTTGCCGCTGGCGCTGGTGGCGGGAATAAGTATCATAGTTTTGCCAGCTTGGCACGTTCAATCATCTTTATTTCAAGTTACTTTGCTGGCGACATCTGGCGAACCTGTTTTAGTAATTCAAGATAGGGGAAAAGTGGCGCTAATTAATAGCGGTGATGAAAATACCGTAAGGTTTACAGTGTTGCCTTTTTTGCAGCAGCAAGGAGTTAATTCTGTGAATTTTGCGATCGCCTCTCACGGTCATTTAGGTTTGAGCGGTGGTTGGGGAAAATTACTAGAACGCTTGCCAATTAAAACATTTTATGATAACAACGCTCCCAAACAAATTCACCGTGGCAACAATCAGGAATTTATGACGGCTGTGCAATCTCGCCAAGGCGTTTACTTTCCTTTAGAAACTAACAGTACAGTTGATCTGGGTTCGACGCGGTTGCAGTTCGTGAATGCGGAGATTCCGGTGGTAGAATTCCTGGTGGGAAATCGAACTTGGTTGCTCGTCGGTGAAATGACACCGGAAGTGCAAAAAAAATTGGCAGCAACGGGAACCTTGAAGCCGGCTCAAGTGCTGTGGTGGTCAGGAAAAGCCCTGACGGCTGAGTTATTAAGCGCAGTGGGGCCACAAGTGGCGATCGCCTCTGCTAACGAAATAGACCCAGAAACCGCAGCCCAACTGCGCCAAAGCAAAGCCCAGATATTCTGGACAGGCCGCGACGGAGCCCTCCAGTGGACTCCAGCAGGGGGATTTAAGACCACTCTGGAATCTGAAGAAAATCAAACTTCTTTTTTATAAAGATTTACAATCTGGCACACTGTGCGGTAAAATACTTTTAGCTCACATCTCAAATCAATTGGAGAGGTGGCAGAGCGGTTGAATGCGGTAGACTCGAAATCTACTTTAGGGGTAACTCTAACGTGGGTTCAAATCCCACCCTCTCCGTACATTCCTTACTCCACAAGGCTTTGATGCTATCCGCTTCTTTAGCCCAATGTGCAGTTTTATAGGCAGTGGTATATATGAGTGGTATATAAACCACTTCGGTATATACCACTTTTTGCTTTAACTCCACCCCATCAAGCGGGCGATCGGTCAAGACAAAAGTATTTCTAAAATTGTCTCGAAATCTATTTTAAAGGCAACTCTAACGTGGGTTCAAATCCCACCCTCTTCGTACATCTCAGCGTCAAGCGCGCACCTTATTAACCTAGGTAGGGTGCGCGCACCTGATTATATTATGAAATTTAACTCCACAATCTGATTAGCATGATAGCTGCTTTCATTTCGGTAAGGTAGAGGCTGAAAATCTCAAGGGAATTCTTAACTCAAAACCGGGCACAAAAAAGGGAAGAGAGTTGGTAAAGCAGGCGGTTGCAAACCGCTGTCTCAATCACGAATAAGGTGCGGGCGGAGGATGGGGGAATTAGTCTAGATTCTTTGTTTCCCTAGTCCCGAGTCGCTAGCTCCTAGCACGAAAACCCCTAGCCTGTTGCTCGTTCCCCGTGCCCAGTTTCCTGTTTCTTCTAATAACGTGGTTTGTAATTGCGAGGCAGCACTAATTTCGCTAAAGACCTACTACGAAATGCTCACGCCGGAATAGAAATCACAAACTCTGAACCCTGGTCCAAAGAAGAATTCACCACTAATGTACCTCCATGTTTTTCCACAACAATTTGATGGGCGATCGACAATCCTAATCCTGTTCCTTGACCTACAGACTTGGTGGTGAATAAGTGGTTAAAGATGTTTTCCTGGACTTCTGCCGACATCCCCACTCCATTATCCTTAATGCGTATCAAAACCTGATTGTTGGATTCGCTCAGAGCAGTTTGAACCGTAATTTGATTAGGTAGAGCTTTAATTTCACTAAAACTCCGCCCCTTATTGGACTCCTCCAGAGCGTCAATGGCATTAGCCAGCACATTCATAAATACCTGGTTTAACTGTCCGGGAAAGCATTTCACTAGGGGTAAGTTACCATACTCTCTCACAACTTCAATGGCAGGGCGGAACTCGCTGGCTTTTAAACGGTGCTTGAGAATTAGCAGAGTGCTTTCAAGTCCATCGTGAATATTGAAAGCAACTGGTCGATCGCTATCTGCTCTAGAAAATGTTCTCAGACTCGTACTGATATTGCGGATGCGCTCGACTCCTTCCTGCATTGAGCCAATCAATTTGGGCAAATCTTCTCGCAAATACTCTAAGTCCATATCCTCAATTTCTGCTTCAATTTCCACTCCCGGATTGGGAAATTTTTCTTGATACAAATCAATCAAATTGAATAAATCCCCCACGTATTCTTGAGCAGGTTGCAAGTTGCCGGCGATAAAGCCTACGGGATTGTTAATTTCGTGGGCTACACCTGCGACTAAATTTCCCAGAGCCGACATTTTCTCACCCTGTACCAATTGCAACTGCATCTGTTTGAGATCGCTGAGATAAAGCTCTAGTTTTTGGGCATATTCCTGGGATTGTTGATACAGTCGGGCGTTTTGTAAGGAAATTGCTGCTTGCGAGCACAGGATGTTGAGGATGGCGACGCGATCGCCCGTGAATGCCCCTGTTGCTAAATTATTTTCCAAATACAAAATCCCCATCATTTTCCCTCGCTCGCTGATCGGAGTGCACAGCAGGCTTTGAGGTTGGTGGTGGATTATGTAGGGGTCAGATGCAAATCTTGGTTGATTGCTAGCATCATCAAAAATCAGGGTTTCCTTTGTACGTTTGACGTAGTTGATCAGGGTCAGAGGAATTACTTCGCTCTCCTCAACCGGCATTGATTGCAGAAGGCAGTCTTGACGGTTGGTGCAGTGGACGTTTATCCTCCAGTTTCCCTCTTCATTCAAAATTAATGCTCCGGTTTGTGCTCCGGCATTCTTTACCACCACTTGCATGAGGGTAGTGAGCAATTGATCGAGTTTAATTTCGCTCGATAGAGCTTGAGAAGCTTTGATCACTGTCGGCAAATCTACTAAGCCCCAACTGCTGGTGCTACCGATAATTGTTCTATTCGTGTTAGATACGGATGATTCACTATCGGTGGAGGTGTGAATTGTTTCGCTCGGATTGTGGCGAGTTCGCTCCTGTTGCAGGATCACAGCAAGCAATTGGGGATAACGCTGTTCTAGATGGTCAATCTTTGCTTTTGCTCCCCAACGAGCGTAAGCATAGTAAGCATCAATTAAATAGGGTTTGGCGATTTTTTCTTTACCCCATGCTAAATAGAATTTAGCAGCGAGTTCGTGAGCTAGAGCTTCCTCGTTGAGGTATTCGTTTTCTTTTGCGAGGGCGATCGCCTTGTCATACATCTCGATCGCTTCTATTTTTTGGTTTAAAACCCGATGCCGTTCTGCCTCTACTAGATAGAATTTATGCAGATGATTCATGGGGGCATGATGTGCCCATTTTTGCATTTTTTCTTGATTAGCTTGTACTCTGTCAAGAAGTTCCTGTTGCTCTGACTCTGGAGTGTCAGAATATACCGCCAACCTCACTAGAGAATCGTAGAAATAGAAGATGGCAACAGTTATCTGCCCTGAAGCGGCGCTCAAATAACTTTCAATTTGAGCCATGTTTTTCAAGGCTTCTGGGTAATTTTCAAACAGATAACAAAGCACAAGTTTGTGCAAGTATAAGTAATGAATCCCCAGGTAGTTATTGGTTTGATGATACAGTTGTAACATTGTCTCTTCCTGATAGGCTTCTCCCTTTAAATGGCATGGATCTGGTGATATTCCTATTAAGTTCAAAACGGCTTGCCAACAAATTTTTTGATAAGAAAGTGCTGCTTCTTGGTGAATTTTACTAACTGCATCTGCGTAGCTTGCTATCTCTCGTTCGAGTTGCGTTAGTTGCTTGCCAATAAAATACGAATAATAACTATATTCATAGATAGCATAGCCAGCAAATTCTAACTCTCCGGTTTCCAGCCCACAAAAATAATCTGACAGCAAAGGTTGTAAGGTATTTCTGAGGTGTTCTTTCCAAGGTTGAATACCAGAATGCACCATTGCGGATGTCTTCGCTTGGATTTCTTTGGCATTTAATTTTGACACTAGACGTACAGCAAGTTCACCTAATTGATAGCCCCGCTCAATATCTCCCATCCCACAGAGAAGAAAACTATATATGGCAAAAGCATAGGGAGACAAAGAAGCATTGCCATATTGGACAGATAAATTGACCTGTTTGCAAACTACCAAAGGCACGAGTGGCGGCAGCGCTATGTAGGCAGGAGAAAATAGGCTTGAGAGAATCGTTATAGTTGCTAGTTGTTGAGGATCTGTCATCAGAGGGAGATCAATTAAGTCCTCAGTTCCCTTTCCGCTCAAAATTGACGCGGTTTCTCCTAGTGCCTGTCCAATATCAGAGAAATTTGGCTCGGAGGGAAACTCTACCCCCAACTGCTGTAAGACTGGCAACCCTGTATTCAGCGCTTCCTGTAGCTTATTTTGCGCCATATAAGCTTCTATCTGTACTTCATATACCTTCACTTTGTCCAGTAGCGTTTTGGCGCAACTTTCCACGAGTGATGCTAATGTCTCCATCCGGTCAAAGTCACCGCACAGATATGCCGCTTCTGCTGCTTCGGTATGCAGCGCTAATGTTAGTTCGTATTGATTCTCCCAACTATTTACTGCCAGTAATTCTGTGCCAATATTTAAATATTCAACCGCAGCAGAATAGGCAGTAGCAGCTTTAGCTTTCTTTCCGGCAACCAGATTTAACCGTGCTAATTGCTCCCTATCTAGCTCGTGGGTAATTAGATTTACTCCCACATTCAAGTGGTTGGCAATATCAAACATTCTTTCTTCTCGATCGGCTTCGGGCGTATTCTTTAACAGCAGTTGACCGATTTTTAAGTGAGTAGAGCGCTTTTGGTCTTCAGGAATGAGGGAATAGGCTGCTTGTTGGACGCGATCGTGGAAAAATTTGTATTTAACTAATTGGTCATTGTTAACTGGTGATTGCTCGGATTTTTCTCCAATGATTTCTCTTGATAAACTGTTACCACCTTCTTGATAAAATTTATAAACATCGCTAACTGGTAAAATCAACCCTTCTTGCAATGCTTTCCACAAAGCTGTTGCTGTTTCTGTTGGTGAATTTTCATCAACAATTGCTAAGGTAGCTAAATCGAACTGATTGCCAATACAAGCAGCTAACTTTAAAACTTCCTGTGTCCTGGTTGGCAACTTTCGCAACTGAAGTGCCATGAATTCTACTACATCATCCGTTAGCGCCAAGGTTCGCACTCTAGCAATATCGCACTGCCAATACCGAGCGTCAAAATTAAATTCAACTATCCCATCTTCATGCAAAGATTTGAGGAATTGTGTGCTGAAAAAAGGATTGCCTTGGGTTTTCTGATAAACGAGTTCTGTCAAAGGCTGAGCCAAGGCTGTAGAACAAGCTAAGGTATCGGCAATCAGAGAATTCAAATCGAAGCGCTCAAGGGGATCTAGAATAATGGTGTTTACCGTAGCTCCGGTTGTTTGAATGTCGGCTAATGTCACCATCAAAGGGTGTGCAGGAAAAACTTCGTTATCTCGATACGCTCCAATTAAAAAGAGATAGCGCCGATCGCGATCGCTCATCAGGAGTTGAATCAACTTCAATGAGGCTGAGTCTACCCATTGCAAGTCGTCTAAGAAAATAACGAGGGGATGTTCTTTAGTGGCAAAGATAGAGATGAAGTTCTCGAATAACCGATTGAAGCGATTTTGGGCAGCACTGGCGACGAGTTCTGGTGCCGGGGGTGGCGAGCCAATAATCCGCTCTAGTTCGGGAATTACCTCAACGATTACCTGAGCATTCTCGCCCAATGCTGCCAGGATTTGAGTCTTCCACTCCTCAACTTTAGCATCGCTTTCCGAGAGCAATTGTCCCATTAAATCGCGAAAAGCTTGTACAAAAGCTGAGAATGGCTGGCTGCGCGCAAATTGGTCGAATTTGCCTTTGATGAAGTAGCCACGCTGTCTCACAATTGGTTTGTGAACTTCGTTGACAACAGCGGTTTTACCAATGCCGGAGAAACCCGCAACGAGAATCATTTCGGTGCTGCCGGCACTCACGCGCTCGAAGGCCGATAGCAGGGAGAATACTTCGGTTTCTCTACCGTATAATTTTTCTGGGATGATGAAGCGATCGCACAAATCTCGCTCCCCTATTTTAAAGTTAGTTAGCCTCCCTGTTTCTTTCCACTGGAATAAACACGTTTCCAAATCAAACTTGAGTCCTAGGGCGCTTTGATAGCGAGCTTCAGCATTCTTTGCCATCAGTTTGCCGACAATCTCAGACAGCACCAATGGAACGCTATGGTTTACACTTGATGCTGGGAGGGGCTGTTTGGCGAGGTGGCAGTGTACCAAATCCATTGGATCGTCTGTTTGGAATGGTAACTTTCCTGTTAGTAATTCGTAGAATGTGACTCCCAGCGAGTAGAAATCTGTGCGGTAATCAATGCCTCGGTTCATTCGCCCAGTTTGTTCGGGAGATATGTAAGGTAAGGTGCCTTCGAGCACGTTGGGATTTTGAATTTCTTGGGTTTCGCGCGGTAGTAGGGAAGCGATGCTGAAGTCAATCAGCTTGACTTGTTTGCTGGTGGGGTTAATCAGAATGTTGGCAGGTTTGAGGTCTTTATGGATGACGTGGTGGCGATAAAGTCCGTCGAGGGAGTTGGCGATTTGAATCGCAATAGGCAGAAACTCGCTAACGGGCAAGCCTTTTAGGGGTTCCTGGCTAGCTTCTGCTAGACTAGCGAGGTAGCTACATAAGGAAATTCCGCCAAAGTCTTCCATCACCAGAGCATAGTGGTTATGGTAAGTCTCCAGGCTGTATGCCTTGACACTGCCGGGGATCTCTAAGTTTTTAGCAATGACGTACTGGTTGCGGAAGTGAACCAGCTCGTGGAAGCGAGGAAAGTCATTTCGCAGCAGTTTGATCACTACGGGTTGCCCATTTGAACACCGAAGGCCGCGATACACTAGAGTTCGAGTGCCTGCGTATATTTGTTCGTTAATGTGATATCCTAGAAAAAAATTTTTTATGCTAACCATATCTACGTATTCCTACTGCTTCTGTAAAGTCTGAAGCTTCTGAGAGTTACTATCTACTATTTTCGCTCGCTCTACTCTGGTATTCAGTGAATTACATTTTTCTTAATATACTTTGTGGCTCAAATTATGAAAACACGAGTTTAAAAAAATAGTTGAAGTTTTCATGGAAGAGCGAGCTGTTGATACTTGAGTTAAAACTAAGTAGAAAATGAAAGAGGCTAAGGCTGATTGAAGAACAGCAGTTGATAGAAGAGGAATTTAAGAGGCTAATCAGGTACTTAAGAGTATTTTTGACACCGATGCTTGTTTGTATGCGATCGCCTATTAAATTTCAAGTCTAGTTTAGGTTATAATTTAATGTCATTAGTACAATTATGGCGGAGCATGATTAACTCTCCCCCCAGAATAAATTGAGTTTTGGCCTCAGATTTGGGATAACTTGGGATTCCTGGAATCGCCAGCCGAATTATTTGTCCAGATGCCACAACAAGCTGCCCCACTCTAATAAGTGAATCAGGCATTAAATGCCGAATTTCAGAAGTAGACTATGGAACTAGCCCAAGTTAATTATATTTTGCCACTCACATACTTACAATTACGAATTACCCATTACCCCTGTGATTTTTTTAGTTCCAATACCTGCGCCAGTGAAACAAATTCTCCCATAAATTGCGCGAAAAAGTATTGCTGCCCAAGCGCTGCGACTCCCAAACAGCAGCAGTTTGACCGTTAATGGCCGAAAAACTCGACCAAATATAAGGAAGTTGGGCGATCGCCTCAACCTTCATCCCGTGACGCACAGCCAAAGCGATCGCGTGAATCAACTCAGCAGCTTGCGGCCCGACAATACTCGCTCCCAACATCTCCCCGTTGCGACGCCCGACAATCTTACAAAAACCAGTGGTATCCCCCGACATTTGAGCTCTTTCAACATTCTTGAAATATTCCCTACAAACAATCATATCATCTCCAAAACGGCGCCTTGCTTGCGCTTCAGTCAAGCCAACCCTCGCCAATTGCGGGTCAGAAAAAATCGCCCAAGGAATCCCGCGATAATCTATTTGAAACATTGGCAAAAACAAAGCATTTTTCACAGCAACGGCAGCTTCGTAATTAGCGATGTGAGGGAACGGATAACCCCCAGCAACATCGCCGATCGCGTAAATGCGATGATTAGTTGTTTGCAGCTTTTCATTTAAAATCACGCCCCGATCGCTGAATTTAACCTTAGCCTCTTCGAGATTTAATGAGGAAAAATTGTGTCCTCTACCGGCGGCCAGAAAAATCTCCTCAGCTTCGATCGCCCTTGGCCCAGCTTGAATCCACTTTTTACCATCAATCACCCTCGCTTGAGTCACCTCAGTAGCAGTCAGAATCCGCACTCCTTCAGCTTCCATTGCAGCTTGAACCAACCCAGCAGCCTCTCGGTCTTCTTTAGCCAAAATGTGCGAACTTTTCACTACCAAAGTGACAGCAACCCCCAGCCGAGCAAAAGTCTGAGCCACTTCGACACCGCTGGGATCTGCGCCAATTACAGCCAAACTTTTAGGCAACTGGGGAAGTTTTGCTAATTCCCCAACAGTTTCCGAAGTAAAAAAGCCAGCAGACGAAAGTCCTTCAATATTGGGAATCGCCGGCAGAGTTGGACAAGCTAGCAAATAACAAAGCGA
Organism: Microcoleus sp. D3_18_C4; assembly: GCF_036702355.1. Taxonomy (NCBI): domain Bacteria; kingdom Bacillati; phylum Cyanobacteriota; class Cyanophyceae; order Oscillatoriales; family Microcoleaceae; genus Microcoleus; species Microcoleus sp. D3_18_C4. The sequence goes on along the minus strand of NZ_JAUBTF010000013.1, from coordinate 62,469 downwards.
TCGCAATTTTCGCCCGCCGACAACAAAAGCCAAATCCGGTTTCGCAACAAACTCGCCGTTGCCAAAAATAACATCGACCCCCCGAGCAGCCAAAAGGCCGAGAGAATCAATTTCTGACAAATTAGAAACAACACCCTCGGCCCACTTGAGAACCCCGTCAAACCCCAATTTGATCGGCATGGAGGAATTGGCGACTTCCCAGCGCACCCCCAACTGCTGGCGGCTGATCTGCTGAGCAAAACGAGCAGCCTCCCTCAAAGTTTGGCTGTATCTCAAACCAAGGTCGATCGAATCTTTCCCCCCAGTCGGCAAATCTTGGGAATTACTTAGCGGTTCCACCAAAGCAACGCGGGCCGGGAAATTAGTTGCAGTCAAAGCAGCATAACGTCCGGCCGGAGTTCCACCAATAATCACTAAATCATAGTCAAGCATAAATAAAGAAGTCAGTAGTCAGTAGTCAGTAGTCAGTAGTCATTAGTTAGTAAGCTGTTCTGCTTTTAAATTGTCTGTCAAAAAACAATCAAAGTCTTGTGGGGTGGGCGTCCCGCCCGCCTTGAATATGCAATTTAAATGCGCGACAGCTTAGTCATTAGTTAGTAGTTTAGGAGGATCGGCGCGCGGGGTCAGAAACCCGGTTTCTTCCTAGATACTTCGCTGCAAAACCCAAGATTTTTAGCGATCCTAAATCATTTGTGAATTTCTTACTCCCTCCCCTTGATAAGGGGAGGGTTGGGGTGGGGTAAAAAATTTACGACTCCTGCAAGGATTGCTATATCATAGAAACCGGGTTTCTTGGGGATGTCCGCTCAAACGATCAATAAAATCGGTTTGTCAACTTTTATGGGTTGTTAACAGTCAACCGTCAACCGTCAACCGTCAACCGTTAACCGTCAACTAACGAATAACATCCGTAAGTCCAGCAATCAGCCGCAGATTGTCCGCCCTGGAGCGCACAGCTACCCGAAAAAACCGATCGCCCAACTCAGGAAAACTCAAACAATCCCGAATCAAAATCCGGTGTCGTTCCAAGAGACTTTTTTGAATCAAAGAAACCGACATCGACGACTCAACCAACAAGAAATTAGCCGCCCCTGCAAAAGGTTGCAAACCCGGTAAATTAGCCAAACCCTCAAATAGCTCTCGGCGAGCAACAGGCAGCCAATCCCAGGTTTGCCGCTCAAAAACAGTATCTCGCACCACAGCAGCAGCAGCAGCAGCAGCCAAAGCATTCACAGGCCAAGGATCGCGCTGCAACTGCCACCGGCGCAGAATATCGGGATGGGCGATCGCGCAGCCCAACCGCAGTCCCGGCAGAGAATAGAATTTAGTGAGCGATCGTAAAATCACCAAATTCGGAAACTCCTCAACAGCATCGATCAAAGTTTCCTGCTCAGAAGGCGGTAGAAAGTCCATAAAGGCCTCATCCACCACCACCATACCTAACTGCTTCACATAAGGCAAAATCGCCTCCCTAGCAAACAGCAAACCCGTAGGATTGTGCGGGTTGTTCAGTAGCAAACCTCGTCGAGAGGCGGCATAGAGACCAAGAGGAACTGGGATACGAAAAGAAGGGGATACAAGGGAACGGTTAGAAACCGACAAATCATCCGTTACTAACCGGCTTCCTGCCCCAACGTCCAACGATTTCAGATCCAACTCAGATGTGGCACTATTCTCAATTAGTTGTTTAGGAACAGGCATCATGCCTGTTCCACAAGAAAATTCATCTCTTGTGGAATGGGCATCTTGGCCGTTCTTGACAATGGTGCAAGATTTAAGATCCAAAGGAGATTTCAGCACCTGCGCGCCGAAAGCCGAAAGAGCCCGCGAGTAATCGCCAAAAGCCGGAGTCACCAAATAAGTCGCCTCCAGCTTCGACAAATCCCAAGCCGCCCAAGTCAACAATTCCGCCGAACCATTCCCTGGCAAAATCCAATCCCGGTCAACATTCAAAGCCTCACCCAAAGCAGTCCTGAGCTCTCCATAATCCGGGTCTGGGTAAGCCGTCAGACTGCTCAAGTGAGCTTGAATCGCATTCAAGGCCGACTCAGGAGGGCCCAAAGGACTGATACTCGCAGAAAAATCGACAATAGCAGAGGCAGGGCAGCCTGCCAGTGCGGCTGCCCAAGCTAAATTCCCACCGTGTAAAGGTCTAATCAAGACTCAGTTCGACAGCTATTCTGCGTTTTTCGGCGGTGCAACTCTGTCCTTAAACAACTTCCCTGCGGAAAATGCAGGAACTCTGGTTGCCGGGATTTCCATCTTGTCACCAGTTTTGGGATTGCGACCTTCACGGGCCTTGCGTTCCCGCGACTCAAACGAGCCAAAACCGACCAGCGTCACCTTGTCGCCATCGGAGACAGCTTCCATGATTGCTTCCAGGGCCGCACTCAAAACAGCATCTGCCTGTTTTTTCGTCACGCTAGCCTTTTCCGCCACTGCATCAACCAATTCACCTTTGTTCATTGCGAAGTCCTTCTCGATTTGCAAAATTACGTTAAACAGAGTTAGTTCAACTATTAGCTGTGAGTTATCAACTGGATTGAGGTGTGGATTGGGAGGTTTGGGTGGTTCCCGATTGCTCCCGTCCGCTTCCCCGAATCACAACTCCTGCTGAATACCAATTACCCTAGGGTAATTGGTCAGAGAAGGAATTTTTGTTTCTAACTGCTGAAAACCCCACAGCATCTAATTTTCACTGCATTATTCTAAAGTCTTGCCGACCGTTATGGATCGGTGGAACCTTTAATTTATATGGAACTTGCTAATTTTTGTAATTAATCCCAAAATTTAGGTAAAAAAATACCACCTTGGAGACAAGATTTCTCGCCTCGGTGGATTTCCGATCGAAAAAAAAATAGAAATAGAAGGAATAAAATGTAATTTGTCAAGGGCTAAAGGAAAAGTTTTTTCCTTCTTCCTTCTTTCTTTCCCCTTTCTTTTCCCCGTGGGCCAGGGCTGTTTCATTCTCCCGAAACCCGCCAGGGGCTGAAGTCCCTGTCTCATAGCTGAAGTCGTCTGAAGACGACTGAAAGAGTGATTTATAGTCGTCTTGCAGAGGACTAATCAGTTCTTTAGTCCTCTTTTAGAGGACTTTAGCTTTGAGGCAGGGGTTTCAACCCCTGTCGGACTGTCGGACTGTCGGACTGTCGGACTCAGGGGAAAGAGCGTGGAAAGTTGACAGCAAGGCATTTTTCCTTCGTTCCTACTGTCTCGGCTGGACGGGCTGACTGCGCTGCAACAGTTGGCGGGCGTCGGGACTGATGTTGTTTTGGTAGCCAAAGTTCGATCGATCGCTATCATCCAAAATCTGCGGAGTCAGCAATACAATCAACTCCGCCCGCTGGTTGGTCTTATTGGTTCTCCTGAACAGCGAACCGATAATCGGCAAATCTCCCAAAATCGGAATCTTGTTCGCTGTAGTCCGTTCTTCGTCTCGGATAATCCCCGAAACAATCAAAGTCTGACCGTCCCGCAGGCGAATTAGCCCGGATTGCAACGAACGCTCGCCCAGCAGAGTGATAGTATTGGTGCTCGGGCCAGTCGAAAGGTTTTGAGTGGTGCCGGGTGTCCTGATAATCGGGTTCACCCGCAGAGAGACAAAACCGTTGTCGTCAATTCGATCAATCGCCACCCCCAACTGCAAACCCGCCCTATCTTTGACTGCCGTCACCGTTGTGGTACTTGTATTTCCGGTAGTCTCGGTGTCGGACGTGATGTTAGTAATCACTTCATCAGTAATATTCACATTCGCCGTTTCTCCTTCTTGAACCACCAGAGTCGGATCGGTCAGGATTTTGGCATTCTGGCTCTGAATAGTTGCCCGCAAAGCCGACAGGAACCTCCTCGGATACTGGAACGCCGGGAACAGGGCGAACTCTGCAATTCCTGAGCCTGTCCTCGATCCCGGCTCGTAATCAGTAATTCCAACTCGCGTAGGGTCATTAGTAACTGGGGCTGTCGGCTGGAGGAACACACCTTTGGCGGGGCCTTCGAGACCTTGACCTGTAAACGGCACGATACGCCGGCCGTTCGCATCGTAGAAAGGCTCCAGGTCTGCTAAAGGGTTGCCGATGATCGGCCTACCGGTCAAGCTCTGATCGAGCTGCGTTGTATTGGGCGGATTGATGCCGCCAAAATTGAGACTTGCCGCCCCATTGTCATTGACAAAGAAATTGTTATTAATTCCGAAAGAGAAACTGCTCCTAGTGTCGTTATTTCCCAACAAGTTGATATCGATCACCTTGACGTTGACAGCGACTTGACGGCGGCGCAAATCTAGCTGTGTCAAGAAAGCCACAGCCATGTCAACTTTGCGCGGGTCTCCCACCAAAGTGATGGAATTGAGCCGAGAATCCGCCAGCACCGACAGTCCCCTCAGCAACAGCGGCCCCGTGCCTTCCCTAGCGCCGATCGCCTTAATGTCAGGTTCCCTAATTTCCACATCCCGCGCCGCATTTCCCTGGCCCACGCTTTGAATCGTCACCCGAGTAATCGGCAGTTGAGTTTCCGCCCCTTGAGCGCTCAAAAAGTTAGCCGCATCCGTAGACCGAACTTGATTGAGCCGCAAAGTCCGAATGATAATATTGCGCGAGTCGATCGGCAAGCTAGTCCCTACAAAAATCGTCCGCCCTTGGCGGTTAGCTTGCAACCCGCTGAGCCGCAGCACGTAATTAAAGACATCTTGCACCGACTCATTTTCGATGTCCAAAGAAATCTTCGGCCCTTCATCTGAGCCGGAGGCTCCCGGCTGACCAGGCACTGCGGGCTGGCCCGGTTGAGCAGGGGCCCCGCCACCTGTAAAAGCAATGTTCAAGCCAGCAGCGCGGGCCAGCAGAGCTAAAACGTCTCGGACTGGGGCATCCCGCAATACCAAGCGGGGGATGCGTTCTCCCGAACTCAGTTCAATATTTCCCGCGCCGGGGGCGATGTTAGACACTGCGATATCTCCCAAGGGCGGAGCAACTGCCCGCGGTTGGAAAGGCGCAGCCTGATTTGTCTGGGATTGTATTTCGCTAGGGAGGGGCGGGCGATCGTTCCTGGTAACAGTAACTTCGGGATTTGGCAGCAGCACGCCTGGGTTTTGCGAGGTGCGGACTTGGGGAGCCGGGGGGGGAGCTGTTTGGCTCAGTGGCAGTCCCGGAGGCGGCGGGGGTGGAGTTTGGGCAGACTGTGCTGTACCACCCTGTCCGGCAACGCTAAGGACGATGCTTTGGCCTTGTCCCGGCACAATTTGTCCGTTGGGAACTCCGTTGGTGCCGGCTACCACAACGCGGATGCTGTTAGCCTCTACCTGGCTGATTTCTACTGAAGAAATTCCCGGAGCGGGGTTATCTTGACGGAAGCTGTTGCCTTGTGGCAAGCGGAGCTGGGTGTTGATAATTGTGGCTTGGTAAGTATTGCCGTTATTGATGGCGAAAACTTGCGGGCGATCGCCCTTTTCTGTCGCCAGAACAATATTTACGCCATTATTACCTTGACTTACTTGCACTCCTGTGACCTGAGTCGGCAATGCCAAGACGGGGGCTTGGGCGATCAGAACTCCTGCAACACTGCATAAGAGTCCTCCACTTAACCGTAGATGCTGTTTCACGTTCTCTCCTCCACTACACTTTGTTATTTGTTGTTCGCAGTCTTTTGTCGCTAGCTGCTAAACTGACTAAAATATTCTCGCTTCGAGCCTTTTTAAAGGAAGAAGTTATGCCCTTTTCGATTTTTAATTTTCGATTGGGAATAACAGATGACATAAGGGTTAGAAGCTATCCTACAGCAATCCTCGCATCATTTGTGGATTTCTTACTCCCCCTCTTACAAATGGGAGGGTTGGGGTAGGGGAAAAAAATTACGACTCCTGCAAGGATTGCTATACAGTTCCATTACTTTTTGAAACTGGTATTAGAAGAAATTAGATTTTAGAGCCAATTTTTGATTGCCATCTAAAAAATCTTTTTCTGACCTTCATACTTTTTTGACTTCTACCTTCAATCTTTCCATTTCAAACTTCTGCCTTCTGACTTCTTGTGAAAGAGCCATTTGGGAACAATAGCTAATATCTATCCGCCCAACTACCGCTACTTAGCAGCAGGACTCGGAGCCGGAGTTGGCGGTTTTTCTTCTTGCTTTAACGGCAGCAGCGCGTGCAAGTCAAAAGCAGTTTTAATTTTAGTTGGTGGCTGCTCCACAGGAACTATTTTCCCTTTCAAAAAATCAACTTCAATTGGCTGATTTGATGCTAGCAATTCAGATTTCAAATTCCTAACTACCAACAGCGACTGCATCAACTCCAAGTTACGCATAAAATTGCGGGTTTGAGCGAAAGTGCCTTCAAACTCTACCTTGAATTTTTTGCGTCTGAGCTTGCCAGCCAGGGACGGCCCGAAGGAGGTATCGGCCAGAATATCAGGGTCTGGAGCTCCCGGCGCGGCGGTTGCTGCCGCTGGGGGCATATCCGGCTCAAACTTGGTAATTTTAGCCTTGAGGTCATCTCCTTGCACGCCGGCGTTGATTCTATTAACCAGTTGGGTCATGTCAAGCAAAAGCGTGTTGGCGCTGGCGTCGCTGGCAAACATTGCCGTCACGTTGGCCCGGCGCTGTTTTGCTTCTTCTTGCTTTGCTTCTGCTTCTGCCTTTTTTTGAATTTGAGTTTGCAATTGCACTTGCGTTTGCTTGCTTTCGCTAAGTTTTTGCTCGAAGTCGCCCTTTTTTTGGAATTCGGGCAGTACGAACTGGTAGCCGAGGCCGCCGGCAATGACGAGGCCGAGAACCGCGATGCCGATTGCTTGGACTTGGGGTGTCAGCTTAATGCCGAATATTTCCTGATCCCCTGTTTCTTCTGCTTTTCCGCTCTGAATAAACTCTGCTGATGTCATGGTTTTTTCACCTCTGGTTTTTGTGGTTCTAGCACTCCTTTTTCTTGAAGTGTTTCTATCCGTATTGCGAGCCCGTCTGCTTGCTTGCTTCGCAGTTCGGAGAGCAACTCGGAGGCCCCCGTCGGGCTGAGCGTCGTTTCAATTTTATATTCCACCACTGGTCGCAGTTTGGGAAGTTCTGGTGGTGCTGCGTTTTGGTTACGCACTTGTAATTGTGCGGGGTTGTTTTTTAATGTGGCCGCTATCAGTTTGGTATCGGTGTTAAGGAAGAAAGGAGAGCGCTGGATTAGCAGCATAAAGTCGTTAACTTGAGCAAAGGTACTGGCTATTCCTGAAATTTGTACTTTTGCTGGCTGCTGCGGGACGACGGGGACGGGAGCAGCAGCAGGGGCGGGGCTGGCTGGAGACGGACTCGCCCCTGGGGAGGCGGCGGGAGTTGCTGCAGGGGGTGGGGGTGCTGCTGCAACGGGGGAGGGACTCGGGTCGATTTGCTCGATTTTGCCAATTTGCACTCCCGCCGGAGTACGGGCACTCAGGTCTTGCAGCATCGCCGACCAAGGTTTAATTTGGTCGAATACTCCGGCTAATGCTTTGTATTCGGCGGTAACTTGGTCGGTTTCGGCGTTGATGGCTTTGATGGTGTTGGCTTGAGTATTTAACGTTGCCAGTTCTTGGTCGATGGCTGCTTGTTGTGTGGCCAAGTTGGTATTTTCGTTAGTCGCCCACCACCAGGCTCCCATGACTGCGGCGTTGATGCCAAGGGCAAACAGCACCGCTCCATATATGGGCAGTTGGTCTTTGACTCCACCGGAACTTTTTTTAGCTGGACTTTTGGTTGCAACGGGTTTGTAGTCCGGACGGTCGTTGAGAAAATTAATATCTAGGCTGTACATGGCTTCACTCGATTTTATAGCATAAGGTAGAAGGCACAAGGTAGAAGGTAAAACAGACAAGGAAGAAGGAAAAAGTGATTTACCGCTTATGTTTGAGCAATTAAGAATGTCCTCACAGTCTTGGCTGTTGCTATAGATTTAAATGGGAAATTTTAGATTTTTGACAGAGCCCAAGATTGCTGGTACAAGTGAAGGATTTATTTAGGGAAGAAAGAAACAACTTTTTGCCTTCTACTGAAGGAAGGGGCTGCTTCTACCTCAGATATATTCTACCTTTTACCTTCTACCTTCTACCTGTAATATTCTACCTTCTGCTTTCTGCCTTCTTCTTTTGGAAGGGGTTTTTACCTAAAATTCTCAAATCGGTTTTTCTCTCATCTAAAACTGTTAGGTCACATAACCTCCCTTAGTCCTAAACCTAGGGCGACTCCTAAACCTGCTCGCTGTTCTGGGGTAATTTCTTGGCTGATTTCGAGTCCTAGGGTTTCGATGGGATCGACTTGAGATGCGGGCAAGCTTAATCTTTGCATAAAAAATTCGTCTAGTTTGCCGATCGCAGCTCCAGGGCCTGCTAGCAGCAGTTGCGCTACTTCGAGTTCTTCGCTCTGGTTGAGGTAAAAGTCTACTGAGCGGCGCAGTTCGTCTGCTAGTTCTCCCAATACTTTTATCATCGCATTTGTGCCGGGATTGGCGTCTCCCGATGCGCCCATGGTATCTGTGACGGGCAGGGTCATGCCTTGCAGTTCGCTGGTGTCTCTGGTTGGCGGTAGGTTCATGGCTTGGTTGAGGGCGGTCTGGATTTGGTAGGTGCCGATCGGGATGGTACGGTTGAACTGAGGTATGCCGTCCACTACTATAGCTAACTCGGTGCTGTCAAATTCTATGGCGGTGAGAACTGCGGCTTCTTGGGAGGAAAATTGTTGCAGTTGGTCTTTGAGGGTGCGGATTAGGGCAAAACTGGTTACTTCTAGTACATCTATAATCAGTCCGGCTTCTTTGAAGGTTTCGATGTATGTATCGGTAACTTCTCTCCGGGTTGCTACTAACACGACTTGCACTTTTTCTACTCCGTCGTCATCTACAAATAGGCCTATTTTTTGATAGTCTACGTCGGCGTCTTCTCTGGGAAACGGCAAGTAAAGTCCTGCTTCTGCATTCATGTAATCCCGCAGTTCTTCTTCGTTGAGCTCTGCTGGAACTGGGATGAGGCGGATGACGGCTTCACGGCCAGGAATGGCTGTGGCTACTCGCTTGGCTTTGATTTTGTTTTCGGCGAGGACGGTACGTATTAGTTCTGCCATTCCCGGCGGATCGACTATTTGTCCTTCTTGTATATAGTCTTCTGGAACTTCTATTGAGGCTAGGATGCCTAATTTTAATGCCTGAGCTTTCTTTTCGAGCTGAATGATGTTGATGCGGTCTGGGGCTATTTCGAGCCCGATTCCTGGCTGGCGTTGGGAAAGTAGACCTTTGAAAAAGTTAACCATGTGATTGGGTCGCCGATAATTGCTATTTTTTTCTTTTGTAGTTGGCCAGCCTGATTCAGCGCGCCCGGTGTCGGAGGGTTGGTTTCCAACTGCCGCCAGAGTGCTGTAATCTCGGTATCCCGCCGTAGCTACGCAGCTCCGTCTGTGTTGCGCGATCGCTAGTTCCGATTTTATGCTATCCAATTTACTTGACAATAGCTATTCTGCTGCGAATGTCAATAAATTCCAGCTCGATCGACCGAAAACCTGCCGATTCTGCAGAAAAACCGACTATCTCGCTCGCCGTGCCCAGGTACAAAACTTTGTTACTGACTCATCGCGCTTGATTCGGGCGATTCCCTAGCCTACCCTACGGGGAACGGGAACCCCTGCGGGAAGATAGCTTCGCTTCACGCTTTTTTGTCTAACGGTTCCCATAACTCTCAAATTTTATTCTATGAAACGTAAATCTTGGCAACTGTTTGCTGTTTTTGGGCTGGTGGGACTGCTGCTGGCTGCGGTGGTGAGTTGCAGCAAGCCGGCTGTGAATTCCCAGGCAAATAATACGCAGGAAATCGAGTTCTGGACTATGCAGCTTCAACCTCAGTTTACTGAGTATTTCAACAAGACGATCGCCGGTTTTGAAGCCCAAAATCCGGGGGTGAAGGTGCGCTGGGTGGACGTTCCTTGGTCGGCTATGGAAAGCAAGATTTTGGGGGCTGTTTCTGCGAAAACTGCGCCGGATGTGGTGAACCTGAATCCCGATTTTGCTTCGCTGTTGGCTGGACGCAATGCTTGGCTGGATTTGGATTCTCGAATTCCGCAGCAAGTTCGTGAGCTCTATCTCCCAAATATCTGGAAAGCTAGTGTACTCGACGGCAAGACTTTTGGCATTCCTTGGTATCTCACGACTGGGGTGACAATTTACAATACGGAGTTGTTGAAGAAGGCGGGAATTGCTAAGCCTCCTGCTACTTATGCCGAGTTGGCACAGGTTGCGAAGCAGGTGAAGGAGAAGACTGGTAAGTTTGCTTTTTTTGTGACTTTTGTGCCGGAAGATTCGGCGGAAGTTTTGCAATCTTTCGTGCAAATGGGTGTGCCTTTGGTTGACGCTAAAGGCAAGGCGGCTTTTAATACTGCTAAGGGCAAAGCTGTTTTTCAGTATTGGGTGGATTTGTACAAGAACGGACTTTTGCCGCAGGATGTTTTGGTGCAGGGACATCGTAGGGCGATCGAGCTTTATCAAGCTGGGGAAACTACTTTGTTAGCTTCCGGGCCTCAGTTTTTGAAGGCGATTGCTGAGAATGCTCCGAGTATTGGTGCTGTTTCGGCTGCTGCGCCTCAAATTACAGGGGAAACCGGCAAGAAGACTGTGGCGGTGATGAATTTGGTTGTGCCTCGCGACAGCAAGCGCCCTGATGATGCTGTCAAGTTTGCTTTGTACGTAACTAATTCTCAAAATCAGTTGGCTTTTGCTAAGGCTGCTAATGTTTTGCCTTCTACGGTTGAGGCTTTGCAGGACGGTTATTTTAAGAGCGTTCCTACTGATGCTCCTGCAGCCGATCGAGCTCGGGTTGTTAGTGCTTCTGGGTTGACTTCCGCCGAGCTATTGATTCCGCCTCTCAAGGATGTTAAGAAGTTGCAAAAGGCGATTTATGACAATTTGCAGGCGGCAATGTTGGAGGAAAAGTCGGTAGACCAAGCTGTGGCTGATGCGGCTAAGGCTTGGGATCAAAGGTAGTTTTGAATTTAAGCAGGGGCGGGATTTTTTTTGCTCTCGCCCCTTGCTTTTTTTGGTCAGTTGACGTATTATTAAATAATGGGAATCTGTGCCGCCATATATAAGCCCCTATATAACCTTTTAAATTATTATCGAATGATGAAATTACCGCCTCTTCACAAGGCGGAGTCGGAGGAGAAGTCTGGATAAGTTAATCTCGACTATTTTAGAGATAAATGTTTGTTGATAAGAACGATCGCTCATCCCAGAAACCGGGTTTATTTATCCCGTGCGATCGCCTTTCTCAATGCAGCGTGATTGATGATTTGTAGGAATATAGCCTGAATTCCTCAAATATTCAGAAATTTGACTCGTGTTAAAATCAAAGCTCAGATCGGAATAGGAGAAAATTCTTATGCCAGCGATGACACTCAAAGATTTAAACCAAGTTCAAACCCTTTTTTCCGAAGCGGGTTTAGATTACAAAATTGAATTAGAAGACGGGAGACTTTCAATTGTGGGCCCATCAGACATCGTATCCAGTGAAATCAGCAGTATTTTGATTCGCTTGCTGGGTAACTGGGTTTATCCCCGTCGCTTGGGGAGAGTCTTTGACTCCGCAGGCGGTTTCATCATGCCGGATACGAATGTCAAAGCACCGGATGTTTCTTTTGTGCGGGCCGCCCGCTTGCGCCAAAGTCCGCGTTATTTTGGAGAACTTGTCCCGGATTTGGTGGTTGAGATTAAATCTCAGAGCGATCGCATTAAGCTTATAGAAACCAAGGTTTTGAAGTTTATAGAATTGGGTGCGATCGTCGGAATTCTGATAGATCCTGATGAAGAAACAGTAACTATTTATCGCTCTACAGGTGAACCGACTGTTTTAGGAAATGGCGATATCTTAACAGTAGCAGAACTTTTTCCCGGTTGGGAATTGCCCGTTTCGGAATTGTGGCCTCCTATCTTTACGGAGGAAGAAACACAATTGTGATTCGTTTAAGCTTGGGATTGTTGTTGCAGAAAATAGCCGACGAGATAAAGAGAACCGCAAAGGATTGTTAGGTTGTCACCTGTAACAGCAGCATCTAAGGCTGTTGTTAAGTCGGGGAAGGCTTGACAGAGAGTTAATTCGGGGCAGATAATTTGAGCTAGGGCGGCTAATTCTGCGGGGGATGATGAGTTTTGATCGGGTACGGGTACTAAGTAAAGTCGATCGCCCTTTTTGAGTAATGCTTTCAAAATATCGTCGCAGTCTTTAGTCGCAAGAATGCCGATTACCCAGTTAATCGGTTGGGAACTTTTAAGATTATCGACATATTCACGCAGGGCGATCGCTGCGGCGGGGTTGTGCGCGCCGTCAATTAATATATTGCGGTTTTTCCAAGTTGTCTGCTGGAGTCTTCCGGGCCATTGGGTTTTGGCGATACCGTTTTCGAGGGCGGTTGGGGAAATTTGCCATCCTTGGTTTTGGAGAGTTTGCAAAGTTGCGATCGCAATTGCTGAATTCATTAGTTGAATTTTTCCCAGCAGTGGCAATTGATATTTTATTTTATCCGCATTTTGATTAAACTGATATTCTGCGAATCCTTGTCCTAAATCTATTGCTGGTTTTACCCAAGTTGCCGGACAGTCTAATTCTTGAATGCGTTTTTCTACTACTATTCTAGCGGATTCTGGCAATTCTCCGATAACTGCCGGACATTTTGCTTTAAGAATTCCCGCTTTTTCCCCAGCAATATCTGCGACGGTGGGGCCGAGTATTTGCCAGTGTTCGAGACTGATAGAAGTGATGACGCTAGCGAGAGGTGTTTCGCAAACGTTAGTCGCGTCTAATCTACCGCCCAATCCAGTTTCTATGACTGCGATGTCTGTTTTTTGTTCTGCGAAATACAGCCAAGCTGCTGCGGTGATTATTTCAAATTGAGTTGGAGTTTCGGTATTGTTTTGGGTGGCGGCGACAACTCGTTCTAGACACTGTTGCAATTCTGTTGGGGAAATCGGTTTTTGGTTGATGCAAATTCTTTCTGTCCAATCGATTAAGTGCGGCGATGTGTAGCGCCCGACTCGATAGCCTGCTTCGGTTAGTACGGAAGAGAGATAAGCGCAAACGGAACCTTTGCCATTGGTGCCAGCAATGTGGATAATGGGTATTTGTTGGTGGGGGTTGTCTAGTTTTTGGAGAAGTTGGTGAATTCTTTCTAAGCCGAGATGGACGCCGAAATGTTGGTAAGATTGGAGGATGGATTCTGCATTCATTGAGGATGATAAATTCTGTTTGTGTGTGAATTAGATTTTTTTTATTAACCGCAGAGGGCGCAGAGGGCGCAGAGTGAGAGAAGAAAGAGAGATATATCTAAGAAAAGAGAGGTTTATAATTGATTTAGTGTATTTATTGCGGGTGAAAAAAGGTGGCTTTGGATATTATTTCTCTGTTTTCTGGTTGTGGCGGGTTGGATTTGGGTTTCCGCTTAGCTGGGTTTAATCCGGTTTGGGCGAATGAATATGATAAGTCTATTTGGGATACGTATAATTTCAATCATCCTGAAACCATTTTAGATCGCAGAGATCTCAGAAAAATTAATTCTGATGAAATTCCCAACTGTATTGGGATAATCGGCGGGCCTCCTTGTCAAAGTTGGAGTGAAGCAGGGGCGAAACGAGGGATTGATGACAGTCGGGGTCAACTTTTCTGGGAGTATATCAGAATTGTGCGAGACAAGCAGCCTTTGTTTTTTTTAGCTGAGAATGTTAGCGGAATCTTAGCTCCCAGAAACAAGGATGCTTTTACTTATATATTATCGCAGTTTGAGGACATCGGCTATCGGGTTTCGTACAAGTTGTTGAATGCTAGAAATTTTGGGGTTCCGCAAGATAGGCAAAGGGTGATTGTTGTTGGCTATCGGGAAACTCTGGGTTTGGGTTTTGAGTTTCCCGAACCTGGAACCGATGTTTTGACGCTGAAAGATGCGATTTTTGATTTGCAGGCGATCGCGCCAATGTCAGTTAAGGCTAAATTAGATAATTATCACGATTCTGTCCCAAATCACGAATGTGCGGATTTGGGGTTTTCCAGCATTTATCTGTCGCGCAATCGAGTCCGAAGTTGGTCAGAACCTTCTTTTACAATTCAGGCAAGCGGCAGACACGCGCCTCTCCATCCTCAAGCTAGTAAAATGATTTTGGTTGGCAAAGACAAACGCATTTTTGACCCCAATTCGCCTCAGCCCTACCGTCGGCTTTCTGTGCGAGAGTGTGCGAGAGTTCAGACTTTCCCGGATGAGTTTATTTTTAAGTACAAGTATATTGCTGATGGATACAAAATGGTCGGCAATGCTGTTCCTGTGAATTTGGCTAGAATTTTGGCAAGTAAGATTTTTGGCGATATTTCGACCTTATGAAATTAACATACTTTTTAGTTTTACCATTGAGAATCTCTGGTAAAGTTGTAAGGATTGTCGATTTTAGCTGTAATTCTAATCGCGGGGCTCAAATGCGACCATTAGTGTCAACCTAAGACTAAAATCTTTGATAAATATCGACATCCCTATCGCGGCCAAACTTGGATTGCTATGTCGGCTAGCTTCTGAGCACGTTCTTTAATTGCCTGAGCATTCCAAATTGTTATCTCCTGAAAGTATTTATTCAGGGAAACATTAGATTCTAGGTAAATGGATTTCTTTTCATCAAAGGGTTTGTTTCCAATTTCTGTATTGTACCCTGTTAAGGTAAGATTTCCCAAAGTATGTAAAAACTGCTTGTGTACCTCAGCAGAATTTGCACCTAGCATGGATGGCCACTGGGAGTTTTTTAAATTTTGGGGCATAATGTGTTCTATGGTTAGATTTTGCTTATTTACCTGCTCCTTGCTAAGTGAATCAGTTAAACTTTCCAGGATAAGTTTAACTCGGTCGTTAGAACCCCTGGGGGCATAAACAGGGGTATTGAGAATACCTTTGCGAAACTCTTCATCTGAAGGCCAGATTTTGGTTTTTTCGTATCGACCCAGAACTTTCCGCAGTCCCTCCACCAAATCATCAGGATTTGCTGCCTTGACTTCACGGTACAAATTATTAAATACATTGCCTAAGCTTCTTGTGGGAACCTTAGCAAACCAACGACGCACAAAATAAGATTCTAAGTAACGTAGAATTTTTTCAAAGTTTTCAAGAGAAAGTTCTTTCTGTTCATAGCGATGGTAAACGTTGAGTAGAAAAATATGACAAGTAGTGAAGTCTAAACGGAGCAATCGCTCGAACCAACGTTGCAGACTCTCTTCACGCTCATTATTATCAAACTTTAAGCATTGGTAGTAATTAGCGAATTGGACAAGTTCTTTCAACTTAACTTCACTATCATTTTTCTCACGGTCAAAAACATTTTTAATTTCTTTATAAACTTCTTTTTCCCCAACTGATGTGCCGTCTTTACGCAAATAAAACCAAAATGCAGTTGTCAGCTCACCTGCATATTCTTTTGGGGCCATATTAGCCTTGAACTTATCTTGAAGAGGCAACCATTCCTTCTTGTATATTTCTTCTTGTCTCTCACGAGGCAATTGCATGAAAATATAGTTGCGAACTAAGTCAGCTTGGGTTAATTCTTGTCCCTTATAGTTTAAGCTTTCAAAAATCAGATAGGGGTTGTCTTTATCATCAGAAGTGATATTGACTAGAATTAAGCGCTCTAAAATGACGGCCTTAAATTTGGGTATATCGAGTGTAATATCTTCATCTTTACTAGGCTTTTTAAGCTGCTTTTTAAAAAACGTATAAGAGGCATATATCTGATCTTTTTTCGTTAATCCTTCTTTTTTGGGTTTTTTATCTTGGAGAATACTTTGGTAAGCCTCTCTATCTTCTTGAGTCGGTAAAATTTTATAAAATTCTTCGCCTTTTTTATATTGTTAATTAAATAGAGATTGTATAATTCTTGAGCAACTTCTGTCTTTTTTTCTCTTATTAAATGATCCCACATAGCAGCCAATAAAATAGTGAGAGTAATCAGACGTTGCTGCCCATCAATTACTAGATAAGGAGATATGCCATCTGCTGTTCCAGCTATTGATTGAGTGACAATAGCTCCTAAAAAATACGAACCTTCTACTTCATCATTATAAAGTTTCATCAAATCTTCCCAGAGCGTCTCCCATTTCTCTTCTGTCCAAGAATAAGGTCGTTGAAAAAGGGGGATTTGAAATTGCTTAGTACCTTCTAATAAATTGCGTAGACTGGTTTCTGATGCTTTCATGTTTATACTGAATATAAGTACACATTTAGTTTACAACTTCTAGTGTATCAGTATAAACATAGAAAATGTTAATTATTGTTAATAGGAGCAGGGTAAGCTGGGTGATACTAAATTCGGTTTACAAACCTGAAGCAGACTGGGCTTTTAATCCGCGACTAAACAAGTGAGATACACGTTGGTAATGGGTAATTGGTAATGGTAAAAGGGTCTTTTAACGCAGATTTTGCATAAATCCTGTTAATTAATTTCCAATTATCATAAAAATTTTGTTAACTGACCTAGATTGTGCTGAATCGCATTTGTCCCGCGAATATGAGACAAGGGAGAACCTCCGTACAAAAAGCTATTCAAACTAACTTGATAATTTTGTTGAACTGCTAAATCCAGCCACAAATTGTTAATTGCATCTCCGGGCTTGTAGCCGGGAATATTGTGCTGATAGTAAGGAAAACTGTCTATACAAGTATTGAAAAAGTTCTTGCGCCCGCAATGCTTTAAATACTGATATCGGGGTTTGAATTGTGTTTGATTTTCCAATACTGTATATATAGTATCTGCGAGAGATTCCGGGTCAAACTTGGCGTAAAGACCCGCACCTTCGGGGAAAACTGGCGAGTTTCCTCTGGCGTATTGGTTGAATTCTTCAAAACAAATTACTGGTACGTTGCAACTCATGGCTTCGGTAATGCCCCGGTTTTTTCCTTCGAGGAGGGAACCGAGGACGAATGCTTGGGCTCGCGAATAATATGTGGGGATTTCGCTGTAGTAGTCTACTCTCGGCACTAAGTTAATGTAGTCGGAGGGATTGCCTAAAATTTCCTCCACTTGTTGCCATTCTTGTAAGGCGTACTGGTCGAGAGTTTTCAGGTTGCTAGCATCAAATTCGTGGCCGGTGACGACTGTTAATTTAATCGGTTTTTGCGGATATTTTTGGCGGTAAACTTTTAAGGCTTTGGCTATGATTGGCAAATTTTTTTCTTCGGAAATTCGGGCGACGGCTAGCAAGTCTATGTCTTTGGCGGGGACGTTGCGCGGGGAAATTAAGTATTCGTTGATGAAGTCGGTGTCTTGCAGTGGTATGATTGGTTTGTGAGCGCGCTCTGGATAAGTTTCGCGAAACCATTTATCCCGCTGCGAGTTTTTGTATAAACTAGAGTAGGCGTCAGCTATGGGGGCCCAGGAATAGGAGATTCCGGGGGAATAGGCGAAGGATAAAAATACTGAGGAAAGTTGGGGAAATAGTTTGTTGATGAGTTCGACTGCTTCGCTGAAATAAATTCCTTTGATGAAACGTCCTTCGTAAAACAGCGGGGGAAGCAAGACGTAGAAACTGACGGTATCGAAGCGGTGGGGTTGGTCTTCAAATATTTCCCAGGTAAAGGCGTCTAAGTCTGCATAAATTTCGGCGATTGGTTTGTTAATGTGGGGGTTTCGTAAATACGGCTTTTGTCGATCGTAGTTTCCGCGTACCATATAATTCTGAGTGTGAGTATCTAGCTTTTTTTATTTAACCGCAGAGGCCGCAGAGACCGCAGAGGAGAAGAGAAGAGAGTTATTCACAAGTCATCGACGGGTTGTTCTACTGATTCATTGTCGCCTATTGTGAGGGCGAGTTGGTAGATTTGGCGACGGGGGAGGGATGTTTGTTGCGCTAGTTGACGGCTGGCTTGGGAACGACTTATGCCTTGTGCAATTAATGTTTGCAATTCTGCTTTAATGGCGTCTTCGGAAAATATTGGGGCTGCTGTTTGGATGCCGGCAATTACGAGGGTAAATTCTCCCTGGGGTTCGCGATTGGTGTAAAGTGCGATCGCACTTTCTATACTACCACGCCAAAACTCTTCGTGCATTTTCGTCAATTCCCTCGCCAGCACAATCTGTCTGTCGCTTCCCAAACTATTTGCTAAATCTTGTAAAGTTTGCCGCAATCGGTGGGGAGATTCGTATAATATTATAGTGCGGGATTCTATTTGCAAAGCTTCTAAACTTTGTTGGCGTTCTTGACCTTTCACGGGTAAGAAACCTTCAAATACAAATCTCTCAGTGGGTAATCCCGATGCAGTTATACCAACTATGCAGGCGGTCGGGCCGGGAATCGGAATAATGTTAATATTAGCATCGGCGCAAGCTTTGACTAACTCGGAACCCGGGTCAGAAATTCCCGGCATTCCAGCATCGGTAACGAGGGCAATACTCTTCCCTAATAGCAGTTTGTCGATTAATTCGGGGAGTCGCTGGTGTTGGTTGTGTTCGTGATAGCTGATTTGGGGAGTTTTGATTTGAAAATGGTGCAAAAGTTTGCCTGTATGGCGGGTATCTTCGGCGGCGATGAAGTCTACTGTTTGCAAGATTCGGATGCCGCGAAATGTCATGTCTTCGAGGTTGCCGATCGGGGTTCCTACGAGGTAAAGTGTTCCTGTATTGGGATTTGCTTGCATTTTGATATTTTGAAGTTTTTAATCGCAGATAAAGCACGGGCGGGACGCCCATGCCACACATTTAAGAAGATATGAAAACGGGATTGTTTTTGGGATTGGCGACTTTAGATTTAGTTTATTTGGCCGAGAAGCCTCCGGGTGAAAATCAGAAAGTTGTTGCTTCTGATTGTACCATTGCTGCGGGCGGGCCGGCGGCGAATGCTGCGGTCACTTTTAGCTATTTGGGGAATGCGGCGATATGGGCTGGGGTTTTGGGCACTCATGCGATCGCCCAATTAATTCGTGCAGACTTAGCGGAGTATAATGTCAGGATAATTGATTTGGAACCCGGGCGATCGCACTCGCCGCCAGTTTCCTCGATTATTGTAACTGAAGCAACGGGCGATCGATCGGTAATTTCCATCAATGCTACGAAATCGCAAGTTGACAGTCAAACAATTAACCAGGATATTTTAACATCAGTTAGTATGGTACTGCTTGACGGACATCAAATCGCAGCCAGCAAAGAAATTGCTCAACTTGCCCACTCGAAAAACATTCCCATTGTCCTCGACGGCGGCAGTTGGAAACCCGGATTAGAGGAAATATTGCCTTTCGTTGAATGGGCTGTATGTTCCGAGAATTTTCATCCGCCCAACTGCGACAATTCCGAACAAGTCTTTGCTTACCTGTCAGCAGCCGGAATTTCCCATATTGCCATCACGCGCGGCGAAAAATCAATTTTATACCTCAGCAATGGCAGTTACGGCACTATACAAGTACCTCAAATTCAAGCCACAGACACTTTAGGCGCAGGCGACATCTTTCACGGCGCTTTCTGTCACTACATTTTGCAAAATAACAACTTTACAGATACTCTCACTGCAGCAGCTAAAATCGCTTCCCATTCCTGCAAAAACTTCGGAACCCGCGGCTGGATGAATAAGGGTTAATTTTAATTAAAAATTAACCAAAGTATCCGGGGAAAACCCCTCCCAGCTAGAAAAGTTGAACTAGCAACACCTGTTAAGTTAAAATCCTGACAGCAACCTCGACAAAATTTGTGAACTTCTCTCTTCTCTTCCTTCGCGCCCTTTGCGCCTTCGCGGTTCCTTAACCAAATTGCTATATTAGTAAGACAAGTTAAAGTCACACAAAACACTCCCAAAACAACATACCCGAATCATGCCTGACACCCAACCTCTAACTATCACCCTTCCCCCTTTGCGGATTACCCTAACAGAACAACAGCAAGTTAACCTAGAATGGCTGACACAAAACTTGCCCAATCTACTCACCCCAAGCAAACAAGAAATCCCCGACAATATGAAACAGTGGGTGGCGGCTAACAAATTATTAAATCAACCCGACGCAGAAATTATTCAAGCACTAATAAATACCGGCATAGATGCAGAAACAGCCACCGCAGAAGTTAGGGAAATATCATCTCATCCCTATTTTCAAGCAGGTAGTCAGTACGTCCAGTTATTGCAGAAATTAGAATCGCATCTTAGGATTAGCAATCAATTAGCCGCATTGTCTTCCAAATTTGGCACAATCGAACGTAAAAGCAGCCTTTCCAGAGAGTATTTTCTTGAAAATTACTACGCCAAAAATACTCCAGTAATTATTACCAATATCATGCACAACTGGAAAGCATTGCAGTTGTGGACGCCGGAGTATTTGCAAGAAAAATATGGCGATGCAGAGGTACAAATTCAAGCCAACCGGAACTCTGACCCGAATTACGAAATTAAGATAGAAAACCACAAAAAAATTGTTTTGTTCCGCAAATATGTAGAGATGGTGGTCAAGGGCGGGCCTAGCAACGACTACTACATGGTTGCTAACAACCAAACTCTGGAAAGAGAGGAATTTAAACCCCTATTCAACGACATTGAAATTTTTCCAGAATACCTAAATCCAACGGATACAAAAGGCAGAGTTTTCTTTTGGTTCGGCCCGAAAGGCACGATTACACCACTCCACCATGACCCAGTTAATTTAATTTTAGCTCAAGTGTCGGGTCGCAAACTAATTAAATTGATTTCTCCGCAACAAACACCTCTGCTTTATAATCACGTCGGTGTTTTCAGCAAAGTGGACGGCGAAAATCCCGATTATGACAAATACCCGCTTTACAGAGATGCGAAAATTATTGAAGTAATTTTGGAACCGGGAGAAGCTATCTTTATTCCTGTCGGTTGGTGGCATCATGTAAAATCATTGGAGGTTAGTATTTCGGTTTCGTTTACTAATTTTGTGTTTCCTAATTATTATGAATGGAAATATCCTCATATTAATTGGTAATTGCTAATGTATGGTTTCCAGGGGCGGGCACGGGGACACCGCCCTACAAAAATCTGCGTTAATCGGCGTTCATCTGCGGTTCATAAACAAGAAATTCATGAAAACTCTCGAAGAAATCAGCGAAATTGCCCGATCGATCGCCTGGAGTGCATCAGATATCCTACAATCCTATTATCGGCAGGATTCCAACACTCCTAACCTCGATATCCAAGAAAAAAAAGATGGCCCCGTCACCGCCGCCGATGTCGCTGTCAATTCTTACATTCTCGACGAATTGCAGTCGGCTTTAGGGAATGCAGAATTTGGGTATCTCACCGAAGAAACTTACAAATCTTATTTAGAAAAAAACGGTCAAGTTCCCTTACCTCAAAGTTGGGTTTGGATTATTGACCCTTTAGATGGAACGCGAGATTTTATTGACAGGACAGGTGAATTTGCAGTTCACATTGCTTTAGCGTTCGAGGGAAGACCGGTATTAGCAGTTGTGGCTTGGCCCCAACAGCAAAAGATTTATTACGCAATCCGCGAGGCGGGCGCTTTTATGGAAAGTCGGAACGGTTCTGCGGTAAAATTGCAGGTTTCGGCGCGAAATATAGTGGCAGATTTATCTATAGTAACCAGTCGCAGTCACCGGGGCGATCGCTTTAATCAATTGTTACAAAAACTGCCTTGTCAAAATCAAATAGCTGTCGGCAGTATCGGCTGTAAAATTGCGACAATTGTCGAACAAAAGGCTGATGTTTATATTGCGCTTTCGGGAAAGTCTGCACCGAAAGATTGGGATTTAGCGGCACCGGAATTAATTTTGACGGAAGCGGGCGGCCAATTTACTCGTTTTGACGGTTCTACTTTGCAATATAACCGGGGAGATGTGAGTCAGTGGGGGGGATTGTTGGCGAGTAACGGTTACTGTCACGCTGCTTTGTGCGGGCAAGCTGAGCAAATTTTAGCGGGGATAGATGGGAGTTTGAGGTAAGTACGTGAAGCGAAGCTATCCCGTAGGGAATCGCCCCTAAAGATTGTCACGGATAACTCGTAGCGGCGGGTTTTACCAACAATAATTGCCTAAAACCCATAATACAGTAAAGCCGCTCCGATCGCACATATATCAAAAATCCCCCTCTTAATATTTCATTATCATTACACTTGCGATTGAATGCTTTTTGTGTTACCATATCCACCTCGCCTTAGCTCCTCCGCAATATTACTTAATAAAATTCCCCAACTTTATCAAAACTTTAATTAAATAGGGGTTTATAAAGAAAACTTTATATAGATTTTCTCAAAAAACAGTTATTGTTACTACAACCTTCAGAAAGTGTTTCGGACGCAAGTCGCGAAACAGGGGAATCTTTGTCTTTTTTTAGCTATTAGTAGGTGTATTATGCCAAATTTAAATAATCAAGTTTCATCAAGTGCGATCGCCTTTATCGACACTCAAGTTGAAGATTATCAAAGTTTGATTGCCGGGGTAAAACCGGGTACGGAAGTAATCGTTTTGGATGGGAATCGGGATGCGATCGACCAAATTACTGATATTTTAGCTCTTCGTACTAATATTGACAGCATTCACATCGTTTCTCACGGTGCTCCGGGTAGCTTGCAACTCGGCGACGTTCGCTTTAGTTTAGATGATATAGAGTGCGATCGGCAGGATCTACAGCAATGGTTTTCGCCACAAACCGACTCAAGGAGCAAAAATCGACCTAATATCCTCCTATACGGGTGTTCCGTAGCAGCAGGCGAGACAGGTAAAGCATTTGTCAAACGCTTGAGTGAGTTAACCGGGGCAAGAGTTGCCGCTTCCAAAAATCTTACGGGAAGTGTAGCAAAGGGCGGGGACTGGGAACTGGAAGTCAGAACCGGGGAAATAGAAACGCCGCTGGTATTTGAAGCCGAAGTATTAGCGGGTTACGAGTATGTTCTGTCTACTTTTGGTGCTGCGACTAATTTTCCCATAACCTACAGTCTCCGTAAAGTTGCCACTGCGGACTTTAACAAAGACGGCAATCTTGACCTAGCCTTTGCCACCACTGGAGAGAATCGCAACGTCTCGATCGCATTGGGAGATGGCACTGGCCAATTTGGCGCTGCCACTAATCTTAACACGAGTCCGCCAAGCGCTCTCACTACCTGGTCTGTCGCTGTAGGCGACTTTAACAAAGACGGTAATTCTGACTTGGTTACGGCCAATTCTTCTACTAACGACGTTTCTCTCCTGTTAGGAAATGGCGATGGCACTTTTGGTGCAGCCACCTACTTTGGTGGGGTGTTAGGTCCCGCTAGCGTCGCTGTGGGAGACTTCAACGGGGATGGCAATTTAGATTTAGCTACAGTCAATCAAACCTCTAACAACGTCTCCATCTTGCCGGGTAATGGTAATGGTAGTTTTGGCGCAGTCACTAATTTGAGCTTGGGGTCAGATTATTATTCAAATCCCTATTTTGTGCTTGTCGGCGACTTTAACAAAGATGGCAAGTCTGACTTAGCGACAGCGAACGTTGGTTATAATAACAGCGTATCAATCCTGTTGCAGAATGCTAATGGCACTTTCGGCGCTGCCACTAACTTTACCGTTGGAAATAGCCCTAAATACATTGCTGTAGGAGACTTTAACGGGGACAACAATCCTGACTTAGCAACCAGCAATGAAACCTCAAATAACGTATCAATACTGTTAGGAGATGGCACTGGAAGCTTTAGTGGAGCTACCAACTTTAGCGTTGGAACACAACCCCTTGCTATTGCTAGTGGTGACTTCAATGCAGATGGAAAAGTCGATTTAGCCACAGCCAACAATACATCGAACGATGTCTCCGTCTTGTTTGGAAGTGGCAATGGCAGCTTTGGGACTGCCACTAATTTTATTGTGGGAACCAATCCCCAAGGTATTGTTGTCGGCGATTTTAACAAAGATGGCTTATCTGATTTAGCTACGGCGAACTTTGGCGGTCAAAACACCTCAATTCTGCTGAATACATCCCCGGCGGTAAATTTTGGGGCTGCAACTTACAGTGCAATAGAAGGAACCGCAGATACAGTAGTCAATATTCCCGTTACTATCAGCGGCACTCCTGACGCTGCTTTAACAGTACCAATTGTCATCGACCCCAGCAGCACAGCCATCCAAAATTCAGACTACACCTTTTCGCCTACTACTGTTACTTTCCCCGCAGGTGCAACAGGTGCCGCACTCACCCAGAATATTGCAGTCACGATAAAACCCGACAATCTCCCTGAAAACGCCGAAACCGCAATCCTCAACTTTGGCCCAATCACCGGAGGCATTGCAGGTACAACAAAACAAACAACATTAACTATTGCTGCTAACGGTAGTGTTTCTTACGCTGTAGCCGCCGATATTGCAAGCATTTCTGAAGGTAATAGCGGCACAAAACCTCTGACTTTCACTGCGACTCGCAGCGGCAACACAGGCGGGGCAAGTAGCGTCAATTATGCAATAGGAGGAACAGCTACAAACGTCAGCGATTACAACAATATTGGCGGCACTTCAGGGGCAACTGCTGCTACTGGCACAATTAATTTTGCCGCCGATGAAACATCCAAAAGCATTACTCTCGATGTATTAGGCGACACCCTAGTTGAACCCGACGAAACCATAGCCGTCACCATTTCAAGTCCCACAGGCCCAGGCGTAACACCGACAATTACCACTGCTACCGCTACCACAACTATTACTAATGATGACAAAGCTGGCTTTACTATTAACCCAACAGCATTAACTACAAGTGAAGTCGGTGGCACTGGTACCTTCACTGTCAAACTCAACTCTCAACCCACTGCTGATGTTGCGATCGATTTGAGCAGTGACAATGTTGCCGAAGGAACTGTTTCAACTAATAGATTAACTTTCACTTCTGCTAACTACGATCAACCGCAACCAATAACAGTGAGTGGTGTTGACGATTTAGTAGCTGATGGCCCTCTACCTTACAAAATTGTCACGGCTGCTGCTGTCAGCACCGATCCTAATTACAATAACGTCGATCCTGATGATATCACCGTCACCAACAGTGACAATGAAACTCCGGGAATTACGGTGAATCCGACGGCGGGATTAACTACGGGTGAAGATGGCACTAAGGCTAACTTTACTGTGGTTCTGAATACTCAGCCAACTGCTGATGTGACTATCGGTTTGAACACGGATAATGTTGCCAAGGGAACAGTTTCGACTAATAGTTTAACTTTCACTCCGGCTAACTGGAATACACCGCAGCCGGTGACAGTAACAGGGGTTGAGGATAGCATTGCTGAGGGCGATATTGACTACAAAATTGTTACGGGGGCTGCTGTTAGTACCGATGCCAATTACAGCAACCGAGATGTAGCGGATGTTAGCATTACCAATAAGGACAATGATACGGCTGGTGTTTCTATTACTCCTACGGAAACAACTGCTACAGAAGGCGGTGCGAATGGCAGTTATGGCATCAAATTAATGTCGCAGCCGATCGCCCCTGTGACGATTAGTTTTGCCAATGGCGATCAAATAAATGCGATCGCACCGATTACCTTCGACACGACTAACTGGAATGTGGCGCAACCAGTCACAGTCACGGCTACAGACGATGCGGTTGTGGAAGGGCCGCACACAGGCAGTATTTCTCATACGGCTGCTAGTGCTGATAGTAAGTATAGTGCGATCCCGATTCCGGGCGTGACAGTGGCGATTACTGATAACGATGTAGCACCGCCAACGCCGACACCCGTCACTCCGACACCGACACCCGTCACTCCGACACCAACGCCGACACCCGTCACTCCGACACCGACACCCGTCACTCCGACACCAACGCCGACACCAGTCACTCCGACACCGACACCAGTCACTCCGACACCGACACCGACACCAGTCACACCGACACCGACACCAGTCACACCGACACCGACACCGACACCCGTCACACCGACACCGACACCAGTCACTCCGACGCCAACGCCGACAACTGGCACTCCGACGCCGACACCGACACCACCGCCAACTGCTGGTACGATCGACACACAGAAGAATTGGTGCGGCGTAGAAGCTGGATTGGATAAACTTCAGAAAATTCTTGACAACCAATTACAGGCAGTTAACCTACCCATTGTCGGCCCACTGAAGAACATTTCCCCAGATTTTATTAGCAACTTCAAGACTAAGCTAGTCGATGCAGTTAAAAATGGGGCAAATCAAAGTATCAGTCAGTTAGAAAGTAGCATCCGCACAGCACTTGGGCCAGATTTCACAGTCGCTCTAACTGGGAATTCGACACCTGATGAAAACACGTTGCTAATTACCCTTGGCAAACAATATCAGTTTCCCGACATCAATCTCTCTAAAAACTTAGGAGTACCGGCATTAAGCTTAGATGTAGATGGGAAAGCCAAATCAAAATACAACTACAACTTGTCCCTAGGAGTTGGTGTTAGTAAAGATTTCGGCTGTTACATAGATACTGACAAAACCAAGTTAACCGCCAACATTGACTTCGGCCTAAATGACCAATTCAAGGCAAAAGGCAACTTAGGCTTTTTCCAAGTAGACCTCGCCAACGATCCCAAAAAACCGACTAAAGTCGATGCCAACCTCGAAGTCAAGCTGAAGGACTTAGACAATCTTGGTGGGCCCAATGATGGCTCTCGCCTCACCCTGCCAGAACTGCAAGGTAACTATCAGTTCAAAGACTTATTCAATGCCAACTTAAAGAGCAATGCCAATCTCGGTCTCACCGCAAAGACCAGCATCAACGGCAATGCTGCCTTCCCCTCCTATAACTTCGACTTAGCAGTTAATTGGCCGATCCTAAATTACGCTAACGGTCAATTAACCGGGCCGCAAAAGCCCGCAGTTGCATTTAACAATATGCAACTAGATTTGGGGACATTTGTAAACAACTTTGCCAAACCAGTGATTGGTAAAATTTCCGATGTCATTAAACCATTTCGACCAGTTATCAACTTGCTGAATGCCGACACCAAGTTACTGTCTAAACTAGGGATAGCGGGGCCGTTTGATAAAAATAAGGATGGCAAAGTTAGCGTACTAGAACTGGCAGCAAAAATCTCTGGTCGCGATATCGATACTCGCTTTTTAGATGCGGTTGCCAAGGTTGATAAAGTTGTTAATTTGGCAAACCAAATAGCAAACTCTCCCGATAAAATCGACTTGGGTTCCTACACTCTGGGGAATATAGATGTTACCGCTCAAAGTGCTAATCTTCAGAATGCTTCCCCAGTGGCAAAAACTGCTGTACAGCAAACCGCTAAGCAACAAATTAACTCCAAAACAAATGGCAAGGTCAAGGAATTTTTAAATGCTTTACAAGACATTGATGGCTTTGATGTGCCACTCTTGACCAAACCGCAAACCGCGATTCAATTGCTGATAGGTAAACCGGATGTTCCGGTATTCACCTATCAGATGCCCAAACTGGGATTTAACTTTAATATTCGGAAAGATTTTCCGATATGGGGGCCCATCAATGGTTTACTTGAAGGCAAGTTTAGTGCTTCAGCTCATCTAGGATTTGGGTACGACACCTACGGATTAAACCAGTGGAAAAACTCGAATTTTGCTGCGGGTTCTGCTGGCAAAGTTTTGGATGGATTCTATGTAAGCGATCGCGAAAATGCTGACGGCACAGGACGAGATGTTGACGAACTCACACTTGACGCTAGTATTGCGGTGGGTGCTGGGATAGACGCGAAAATTGTCTCCGGTTATGTCAAAGGTGGAATTCAAGGAAAAGTCGGCATCGATTTGATAGATATTGGAGAATTTCAGCCCAAAAAAGGCGGTGACGGCAAAATCCGAACATCGGAAATTACTTCCCGCATCAGCAAACCCTCGCAACTGTTTGATGTAACAGGAAAAGTCAATGCTTTTTTGGGTGCTGAAGTTAAGTCAATTTCAGTGAAAATCTGTAAGAAAACTATTCCAGCAGTAAAAGTTTGGACGCCGTTCGGTCGCAAAACCATCACCCCTGAATTCAACCTACCTTATCCCTGCGGATTAGATTACAAAAAAGTCTACGATAAGAGCTTTGCCACATTTGAGTTAGCTAAGTTTAGTTTAGGGCCGAGTTCTAGCACTAGGGGCAAAGCAATTAACGGTTACATGGCCGGGGCGACAGTCTTCTTCGATGCCAACTTTAATGGAATCCAAGATGAAAACGAACCGTTTTCAATTACTAACGCAGAGGGCAGCTTTGACTTAGATGTCTCTCTTGACCAATTCGACAAAAATAATAGCGGCGACCTTGAACCGGATGAAGGCAAAATTGTACTGATAGATGGCATCAATACCTCTACTTATTTGCCACAGCAAACGCCCCTATTTGCCACACCAGATGCTACTGTCGTCACTCCGTTAACTACCCTATTGACCGAGTTAATCGAGCAAGGTAC
This sequence comes from Microcoleus sp. D3_18_C4, assembly GCF_036702355.1. Lineage (NCBI taxonomy): Bacteria > Bacillati > Cyanobacteriota > Cyanophyceae > Oscillatoriales > Microcoleaceae > Microcoleus > Microcoleus sp. D3_18_C4. The sequence continues at coordinate 34,134 of NZ_JAUBTF010000013.1, read as the reverse complement.
TGACCCTAATCAGGCGCAAATTCAAGTAAAATCTGCACTGGGAGTGTCGTCAGGAATTGACTTGACTAGCTACGATCCGCTACAGGCAATTACTCAAAACGACCCGAACGGTTTGGCGGTTTATGCAGCACACGCTCAGCTACAAAACACCATTGTTTTGATAACTGATTTAATTAGCGGTGCTTCAAATACCGCGAAAAATGAGATTGCCGATCGCGTAATTTCCGCCGTTGCCAATCAAATTAAATCTGGCACTGTCGATTTAAGCAATTCAACGCAATTGCAGGCCATTATTGAGTCGGCGACAAGCCAACTGCAAGTACCGCAAGTATCTAGTATTGCTTCGGATGTTGCCTCTATTATTGCCGAGGGAAATCAGCGAATTGGTGCGATCGCCTCCAGCAATTCCTCGCCCTCAGATGCCGCGACAGAAATCGCCCGCATACAAAAAGTCGCACAAGGAGAAGTAGCCCAAGATTTACTGCAAGTCGCAGCCGGAAATAAAACGATTCAGTCGGCGATTTCCGAAAATACTGGTGCATCTCTAAATACCAAAATTCAGTCGGCAACAGCTAACAATCCCACAGTCCGCAATACCTTAGATACTGATGAGTCTAGCACACCATCTACACCCGATGAACCATTCCCAGAAAGCGGTATTGAATTCGTTAAAGATGGGGAAAATACTACCGAAAGCACCGATGGCGATGATACCCTCATGGGCAGCGCTAGCGATGATATATTGCGCGGTAAAAAAGGGAATGACCTGTTGTTTAGCCTTGATGGGAATGATTGGATGAATGGCAATCAGGGGAACGACTTAACAGATGGTGGAATTGGGGACGATACGCTTTATGGCGGAAAAGGTTTTGATACTTTGACTGGTGGTGTCAGCAGTGACTTCCTTTCTGGCAATCGAGGTGAAGATATCCTAATTGGTGAAAAAGCCGACGATACCCTCTACGGCGGTCAAGGCAATGATATTCTGCTAGGAGGTCAGGGTAACGATTTCCTCAGCGGCGATTTGGGCGAGGATACCTTAGTAGGGGATGTAGGCAATGATAAATTCTTACTCTCTACCAATTCTGGTATTGATACAATTGATGACTTTGAAGTCGGTCAAGACTTGTTAGTATTGGGTAACGGGTTGAGTTTCTCGCAATTGGCAATTGCCGAAGATAGCGGTTCAACTTTAATTCGGTTTGCCCAAACAGGGGAGATTTTAGCTTCTCTCAGTAGTGTTTCTGCTAGCAATATTAGTGCGGTTAATTTCGGATTGCTTTAAGAAAGATGTGGGTTCAAGCACTTATTCTATCGGACTTTAAAGTAAGTACGTGAAGCGAAGCTATCCCGTAGGGAATCCCCCCTAAAGATGGTAGGAAATAAGTTTTAGGGGCGGGTTTTACCAAAAATAATTGCCTAAAACCAATTATCTCGTAAACCCGCCCCCACCCTTGCCCGAAAATCCGCCAGGGGTTGAAACTAACGGCGGAATCCCATCGCACATCTGTATCAAAAATCCCGCTCTTAATATTTCAGTCTAATCACACTTGCTATTGAACGGTTTTTGTGTCATATTCTCCACCTCGATATCGCTCATCCGCAATATTTTTTAATAAAATTCCCCAACTTTATCAAAACTTTAATTAAATAGGGGTTTATAAAGAAAACTTTATATAGATTTTCTCAAAAAACAGTTATTGTTACTACAACCTTGAGAAAGTGTTTCCGATGTAATTCGCGAAACAGGGGAATCATTGTCTTTTTTTTAGCTATTAGTAGGTGCAGTATGCCAAATTTAAATAATCAAGTTTCACCAAATGCGATCGCCTTTATCGACACTCAAGTAGAAAATTATCAAAGTTTAGTCGCTGGGGTAAAACCGGGTACGGAAGTAGTCGTTTTGGATGGGAACCGGGATGCGATCGACCAAATTACTCAAATTTTAGCTCTTCGTACCAATATTGACAGCATTCACATTGTTTCTCACGGTGCTCCGGGTAGCTTGCAACTCGGCGACGTTCGCTTTAGTTTAGATGATATAGAGTGCGATCGGGATTCTCTACAGCAGTGGTTTTCGCAACGAACCTACTCAATCGGCGACACTCGACCTAATATCCTGCTGTACGGGTGCTGTGTAGCAGCAGGCAAGACAGGTAAAGCATTTGTCAAACGCTTGAGTGAGTTAACCGGGGCGTCGGTTGCGGCTTCCCAAAACCTCACGGGAAGTGTAGCAAAGGGTGGGGACTGGGAACTGGAAGTCAGAACTGGGGAAATAGAAACGCCGCTAGTATTTGAAGCCAAAGTATTAGCAGCTTACGAGTATGTTTTGAATAGTTTTGGTGCAGCTACAAATTTTGGCGCAGGGTCAGGTCCCGGACGTATTAATGTAGGAGATTTCAACGCTGATACTTTCCCCGACTTGGTAATAAGCAACCAGAATGACGACAACGTTTCAATTTTGTTAGGGAATGGCACAGGGGGTTTTGGCACAGCTACCAATTTTGCCGTAGGTTCAAGTCCGGGTTACGTCACATCGGGACTGTTTAACAATGATAATTTCCCCGACTTAGCAGTAGTAAATAGTAGTAATATCTCAATTCTGTTAGCAAATGGTACTGGTGGCTTCTATGTAGGTAATGATTTCAATGTGGGTAATACTCCCCTTTCAATAGCTGTCGCGAACTTTAACGCCGACACTTTCCTCGATTTAGCAGTGGTAAACGCTAACCCTCAAGGTGCTTCTGGTAGCGTCTCAATTTTGTTGGGAAATGGTGCTGGCAGCTTTGGGGCTGCCACTAATTTCAATGTTGGTGCCATTCCTGGTTCCATTGTTGTAGGCAACTTTAACGCTGACAGTTTCCCCGACTTAGCGGTTGGCAACAGCTTCTCTAATAATGTCTCAATTCTGTTAGGAAATGGTACGGGTGGATTTAGTGCAGCTCCTAATGTTGGGGCTGTACCAACTCCAAATTCGATCGCCACTGGGGACTTTAACGGAGACAATTTCCTCGACTTAGCCACAGCTAACGGCGGTTCTAACAGTGTGTCAATTCTATTGGGAAATGGCACTGGTGGCTTTGGCCCGGCCACTACTGTTAACGCAGGGGCAGGGCTTAACGGCATTGTGGTGAAAGACTTTAGCGGAGATGGCAGACTTGACTTAGCAGTTACAGGAACCAGCGGCGCTGCAATTTTAGTAGGCAACGGCAATGGCGGTTTTAGTTCACCCATTAACTTTGCTGCAGGGACAAGTCCAATTTCCCTTATTTCAGGCAACTTTAATGCTGACACTCTCCCCGATTTGGCAGTAGCGAACAACGGTTCAGGTAACATTTCGGTGCTGCTGAATACACCCACTACAGTATCCTTCGTTCCTCCCAAAATAGGCAACACTTACAACGTCAATGAAGGCACAACCGACACAATAATTGATGTCCCGGTTACTATCAGCGGTGGCACTCCCTTAAGTGATTTAAATGTACCCATTGTCATCGATACCAGCAGCACTGCTACTCAAGGTGCAGACTACACTCTTTCAACCACATCCCTTACTTTCTCAGCAGGCACTACTACTCTCACCCAAAATATTGGTGTCACTATTAAAGCTGACAATATCGTTGACAGTAACGAACAGTTAGTTCTCAATTTTGGTGCGATTACAGGCGGTGTTCCCGGCGGTACGAGTCAAGTGAAAGTGGCTATATTGGACAGGAATAGTTCTTACTCAATTGTCGCCGACAATCCTACCATTACCGAAGGCAATACTGGCAAAACTCCTGCGACATTTACTATTACTCGCAGCGGTAGCACGGAACTTTGGAGTACCGTAGATTATGCCATTACTGGAACTGCGACAAACGACACTGATTACAACAATATCGGCGGCACTTCTGGCGCAACTGCTGCTACTGGCAAAATCAGTTTTGCTGCGGGAGAAACATCCAAGACTATTACTTTGGATGTGTTGGGAGATGGCAATATAGAACCGGATGAAACTGTTGCCATTACTTTATCAAATTCAGTTTCACCGGGTGGCGCACCGACTATTGCGACGGCTACCGCTACCACAACTATTACTAATGATGATACTGCCGGCATCACTGTCAGTCCAAAAGCAATATCAACAACCGAAGCTGGGGGAAAGGCAGAGTTTACTGTCAAATTAAACGCTGCACCAACTGCTGACGTTACCATCGATTTGAGTAGTTCCAATCCAGCAGAGGGAACAGTTTCTCCTAATAGCTTAACTTTTACTCCCGCTAACTACGGTGAACAAACAATAACGGTGAGTGGTGTTGACGATTTGGTAGCTGATGGCCCTCAAGCTTACAAAATAGTCACGGCTGTTGCTGTGAGTACCGATGTTAATTACAAAAACCTCGATCCTGATGATGTCGCCGTCACCAACAGTGACAATGAAACTCCGGGAATTACGGTGAATCCGACGGCGGGATTAACTACTGGTGAAGATGGCACCAAGGCTAACTTTACTGTGGTTCTAAATACTCAGCCGACTGCTGATGTGACTATCGGTTTGATCAGTGACAATATTGCCGAAGGAACAGTTTCGACTAATAGTTTAAATTTCACTCCTGCTAACTGGAATACACCGCAGCCAGTGACAGTAACAGGGGTTAACGATAGCATTGTTGACGGCGATATTGACTACAAAATAGTCACGGCGGCTACTGTTAGTACAGATGCGAATTACAGCAACAAAGATGTAGCGGATATTAGCATTACCAATAAGGACAATGATACCGCTGGTATTTCTATTACTCCCACGGCAACAACTGCTACTGAAGGCGGCGCGGCGGGCAGTTATGCGATCGAGTTAACGTCTCAGCCGATCGCCCCTGTTACCATTAACTTTAATGCCGGAAGTGAAATAAATACGATCGCGCCTGTTATCTTTGACAGCACGAATTGGGATGTTGCCAAAACTGTCACTGTCACTGCTACCGACGACAGCAAAGCCGAAGGCACGCACAGCGGCACGATCGCTCACACTGTTATCAGTACCGACACTAAGTATACCGGCACGGCTATTCAGGATGTAAATGTAGCTATTACCGACAACGAGACAGCAGGTGTCAGCATTTCTCCCACGCAAACAACTGCTACAGAAGGCGGTGCGAATGGCAGTTATGAGCTTAAGTTAAGGTCGGAGCCGATCGCCCCTGTTACCATTAACTTTAATGCCGGAAGTGAAATAAATGCGATCGGGACAATGACCTTTGACAGCACTAACTGGAATGTTGCCAAAACTGTCACTGTCACCGCTACCGACGACAGCAAAGCCGAAGGCACGCACACGGGTATGATCGCTCACACTTCTGCCAGCACCGATACCAAGTATAACAACCTGACGCTTTCTCCTGTGACTGCCACGATTGCTGACAACGATGCCGCAGGTGTGACTATTTCACCAACGAGTACAACTGCTACCGAAGGTGGTGCCAATGGCAGTTACAGCGTTCAACTAACTTCTGTGCCGAGTGCGCCAGTGACGATTAGTTTCGGCAATGGCAATCAAATTAATGCGATCGCTGATGTTACTTTTGACTCTACTAACTGGAATGTGGCGAAACCAGTGACTGTAACGGCGAAAGACGATGCGGTTGTTGAAGGAAATCATACAGCCAGTATTTCTCATACGGCCCAGAGTGCTGATAGTAAGTATAGTGCGATCGCGATTCCGGGCGTGACAGTGGCGATCGCTGATAACGATTTAGCGCCAGAACCGGGCGGTGGTGGCACTGTAGAAGAACCAGGCGGTGGTGGCACTGTAGAAGAACCAGGCGGTGGTGGCACTGTAGAAGAACCAGGCGGTGGTGGCACTGTAGAAGAACCAGGCGGTGGTGGCACTGTAGAAGAACCAGGCGGTGGTGGCACTGTAGAAGAACCAGGCGATGGTGGCACTGTAGAAGAACCAGGCGGTGGTGGCACTGTAGAAGAACCAGGCGGTGGTGGCACTGTAGAAGAACCAGGCGGTGGTGGCACTGTAG
>NZ_JAUBTF010000013.1:0-28023 GCF_036702355.1 Microcoleus sp. D3_18_C4 | reverse complement strand
ACCAGGCGGTGGTGGCACTGTAGAAGAACCAGGCGGTGGTGGCACTGTAGAAGAACCAGGCGGTGGTGGCACTGTAGCAGGCAACCCAAACATATTCCCGATCGGATTACCGAAATCTAATGAAACTCCTTTGGGAATGCCGATCTCTGTCGATCTGCCTCTTAGTGTGCCTCCCACGGTAAGTTTTTCCCAAGCTACTTACAAAGTCCAGGAAAGTTCCACAGGAGTCGTTCAGGCAGAAATTACTCTCACTCGCACTGGGGATCTAGACAAAATTTCCAGGGCGTACATACAACCTGTTACTGGTGGTTCAGCGACTTTGGGAACAGATTGGAAATTTGCCTCCAGTTACTCTGGTCAAGTCACCTTTAACCCAGGTGAAAATACTAAAACTTTCACAATTGACATCTTGCCGGATAGTCAAGCTGAAGGAACAGAAGAAGTCGCGTTTCGGATTGCTAGTGCGGATAATGCCAATATTGGCACTCAAAGCTCTACCACCTTGCAAATTCTGGATAAAGTTTTCACCAACGAACTCGCCGATCTGAAAATACCTGGTTTTGTCGGCCCTAATGCCTGGGGAGACTACGACAATGACGGCGATTTGGATCTGTTGGTGATGGAAGGAGGTAGTTTACAAAACAACTATTATCAATCTTTTCCCCGATCGCAATACATTCCGAAAGTGTACAGCAACGAAGGCGATCAAGGCTTTAAACCAGTTGATATAGGGCTGCCTCCCGTTTATGGAGGTGTGATTCAGGAAAATGGGAAGAATCATGATGCCAAACCTTCTGCTACGTGGGGAGACAGCGACAATGATGGCGATCTCGATATCTTGCTCATAGGCGTAAGAAAAGAGATAAACTCCTCTGGTACGGAGAGCTATATCCCCACCACAACACTGTGGGCGAACCCAAAGATTGAGAACAATCGACCCCCTAACTCAACCGGGGACACCACTAAATTTGCTCCAGCGGCAAGGCTGCCTGGTATGTTCAACGGTTCTGCTGATTGGGGAGACTACAACAACGATGGCAGAAAGGATCTTGTACTCACAGGCGATACGAGTTCAGGCTACATCGCCAAAGTGTTCCGTAACGAACGCATTGACTTTGGCGGTGGCATTCCCTTTAACTACGGCACTAGCTTTGAGGAGGAGACTGGGGTAAACTTGCCCGGTGTTATTGGCAATGCGGCTTGGGGAGATTACAACAACGATGGCAAACAGGATATCTTGCTGGCAGGCAACACCGGTTTAAAAAACAACAACGGTTTAGCAATTTACGTCGCAAAATTGTATCAAAACACTGGCAATGGCTTTACCGAAGAGAGCAACCCACTTCTGCCAAATCAAATCCCCGGCTACCCTATTGATTACGGTGCATTCGGAGACTCCAACAACGATGGCAAACTAGATATCTTGCTAACAGGTGGAAAGATTGGGTCGTCGCCCTATAGCTTTACCACGGTGCTCGTGAACAGCAGCTATGGGGAGACTAAGTTTGGGGGTGGTCAGATTCCATCAAGGCCTGGTGCTGGTTTCGGTACTTGGGGAGACTACGACAATGATGGCGATTTGGATATCCTGCTGACAGAAAGCGATGAGTCGGGTAAAAGTGTCGCCAATGTTTACAAAAATGAGTCAGGCTATACATCGATCGCGGATTCAGGGCTGCCTAATAATGTTGCCAGCCCTAGTTCTTGGGGAGATTACAACAAAGACGGCAGACTCGATATTGCACTCACGACAAGAGATGATTCATCTTTTCCGGGTGGCAGCTTTGTCAAAGTCTACCGCAGCAACACCCCTGATGCGAACACCCGACCCTCTGCACCTCAACCTCAATTTTTACAGTCTCATACTATTTCAGAAGAAGGAGTTGTATTAAGTTGGCGGCCAGCACAGAGTAGTACCTCAATCGACGGTAAAACTCTGGACTCTAAAACTCCTGATCGGGGTTTAAGTTACAACCTGCAAGTTTGGACTACTCGTCCCAATCCCAACGGTGGTGATAAGCCCCCCATTAAAGAGTACATTGTTGGCCCCATGTCCGGTGATGACGGAACTCGGCAAGTAGTGCAGTTGGGGAATGTCAACCAAGCCAAGATCAACCAAAACTATGGGGAGTACAATTGGCTGCTCAAGCCAGATTACTTAATCCCTGGACAAACTTATAACTGGAGTGTACAGGCGATCGACAGTGCTTGGGCGGGTTCACCCTTTGCCCAAGGAGAATTTAAAGCCCCCGATATCAAACCAACCCTCACTATCACTGCTACAGATCCAAATGCGGCGGAAACAATCCCTGCAACCGAAGAACCCAATCCTGGAAAATTCACTATTACCCGTACTGGTGGCAACCTCGCTAAGCCGCTGGATGTCTATTACAAAGTGGATAATCGGCTCGATAATATAACCTACACTCCCATACCTGATACTGCTATACCCGGTATAGATTACCAATTGCTTTCCGAGTCCGGTAATTTCTTGCAATCTAACGAGTCCGGCAACTTTGTCACCATTCCAGCCGGTAAACGCAGTGTCAACATGGTTGTCAAGGTCAACGACGATAACCTGGTAGAAGGCGACGAGAAAGTTTTTATTACCTTACATTCTGACTACTCCCAAAAGGTAGGCGATCCCTCTCGTGCTATTGTGACGATCGCGGACAACGACCCCAATAACCCGCCTGGAGGTACTGTTATTGACGGCTATATCTCCGGTGCCACTGTCTTCCTCGATGCCAACAAAAACGGCATACTCGACACCAACGAACCATCCACCACAACCGATTCAGGCGGTAAATTCAATCTCAACATTCCCTTCGACATTTTCGACACCAACAACAACGGAGAAATCGACCCATCAGAAGGCAATCTAGTAGCCATAGGAGGCATTGACACCGCCACCGGATTACCCCTAGAAACACCAGTCACCGCACCCCCAGATGCGAGTGTAGTCACCCTCTTAACCAGCTTAGTCGCCGACTTAATCGACAAAGGAATTGAACCAGAAGAAGCCCAATCTTTAGTCAAAGCCGGCCTTTCCCTCCCCGCCGATGTTGACCTAACTAGCTTAGACCCTATCTTAGCCACCAACAACAACCAACCAGCGGGCGTCCAAGTCTTATCCGAAATGGTGAAAGTCCAAAACTTCATCACCCAAACTAGCGGTTTGATTGACGGTGCTTCCAGTGCAGCTAACAACGATATTGTCAAAGCTGTTGTCAGTTCAATTACGGCTCAAATTCAATCCGGTACAGTCTTAAACCTGAGTAATCCAGCAGCCTTAGAACCAATCATTCAGCAAACTGCCGCTAAAATCCAGCAAATAGACCCCAGTTTCAACAGTCAACAACTCAGCCAAATTACATCGCAATCCGCGACAGTAATGGCAACAGCCAATCAACGCATTGATGCGGCTGTCTCCAACCCAACAGCAACATCAATTCCTGAATCACTTGCCCGCCTCCAACAAGTAGCCTTGGGCCCAACAACTCAAGACTTCAAATCAGTTGGTGCAGGAAATAAACCTATTTCCCAGGTAGTTGCTGACAATACTGGTACTGCTTTAGATAGCAGAATTGAAGCTGTCATCTTGCCTGTTGGGATTGCCACTCCTGTTGTCAGCGGTGATGCAGATTTGGGCAGCAATTCCCCGAATGCAATTCTCGGTACCAATGGCGACGATATCCTGACTGGCGACAGCGCGAATAATGTGTTGATGGGGATGAGGGGCAATGATTCCCTTGATGGCGGCATTGGAAATGACTCGGTTTTCGGTGGCAAAGGTAGCGATACAATCCTGGGAAGTAGCGGTGATGATGTTTTATTTGGCAATCGCGGTGCTGACATTTTGAATGGCGATGATGGTAATGATATTCTCTACGGAGGTAAGGGAGATGATTTGCTCACGGGCGGTTTAGGAATTGATAGTTTGATAGGAGGAAGGGGAGTAGATAAGTTCTTACTCTCTACCAATTCCGGTACTGATACGATTACTGATTTTGAAGTCGGTAAAGATTTGTTAGTATTGGGTAACGGGTTGAGTTTCTCGCAATTGGCGATTGCTCAAGATAGCGGTGCAACATTAATCCGGTTGGCACAAACAGGGGAGATTTTAGCTTCTCTCAATGGTGTTTCTGCTAGCAGTATTAGTGCGGTCAATTTCGGATTGATTTAAGAGCGATTTCGGGTCAAGCAATTGTTCTAATAGTTCGCTCGATCCCCCCTAGCCCCCCTTAATAAGGGGGGACAAGAGTATTCAAAGTCCCCCTTATTAAGGGGGATTTAGGGGGATCTGGCCTCGGCGGTAAACGAGAGATAAAGAGGGTTTTAGACTTAAGTTGACACCAATGCCCTAAACCGTATTACTTACAAATCAGCACCGCTGATATCGCATTCCTGGTAACTGCGAAACTAATCCCAACAATTCCAACTGCAAAAGTATACTAGAAACTCTTCCCGTTTCTAATCCCGCTGCTTCCACAATTGTATCAAAAGAAATCGGCCCAGATTCGATCGCACTTAACACCTTAGCCAATTCCGGCTCCAACGGCGGCCCTTGCTTCTCAACCGTCGGATTTGGGGGAAATAGCGACAACTGCTCGGCTCTATCCAATTTTGGCATAGCTCCGAGCATTTCCAGCAACCTGTCTTCGCTTAACAGTCGATCGCTACTCGGCAGAATCGGATGAGCACCTTTACTCAGCAACTCCAAACAACCAAAAGAACGCTCATCATCCAATCTTGCCGTCAAAACATACACATCCCGGCAAAAATCATTTGCTTGATAAGCAGTAATTAAAGCCCCAGATTTATGCGGAGCTTCTATCACGATTGTAGCGCGACTTAAGCCAGCAATTATGCGATTTCGGCGCGGAAAATTAGTTCTATTCGGTTGAGTCCCCGCCGGATATTCACTAATTACCAATCCCTGCTGCAAAATGCGATCGCACAACCTCTCATTTTGTTTAGGATATACAATATCTACTCCCGTCCCCACTACTGCGAAAGTCCTTCCTCCCGCCTCCAAACAGCCTGTATGAGCCTCTGTATCAATACCAGCCGCCAATCCCGAAACCACAGTAAAACCGCTTCTAGCCAAAGCCGTACTAATTTTGCGAGTCCACCTTCTGCCGTATTCCGAAGGGCTGCGAGTACCAACCATTGCCACTGTCGGTGTAATTCCTTGATTCTCTTTTACATCAACTAAACCGCGATAATACAACACTGGTGGCGGATTGGGAATTTCCAATAATAAGCGGGGATAATCTGGATCGGCGGGCGTCCAAAAACAGGGATTTTTTATAAGATGTTTTTCGATAAATTCTTGGGGATTGAGTTTAGTGCGTTCTTGCACAATGGTTTCAATTATCTGCTTGCCGAACCCTTCGATTCGCATTAAATCTACTGGTTTTGCCATCCAAGCTTCTGCCAAACTCTTGAAATTTTGGTGCAATCTCTGCAACAAAATCGGTCCGATACCGTTAATTTGCGACCATGCCAACCAGTAAGCGCGTTCTTCTAGCAACGAGTTACCCTCAACTTATCTGAGAATAATTTTATCATCTTCGGTGGAATGAATATAGTAGGGAAACGGCACGGCCCTGTCCTGTATTCCTTGGGTAGGGAAATGGCACTGCCGTGTCCTGTATTTTCACAGATGTCCGGGTAAAGAAATGGCACTGCCGTGTCCTGTATTTCCACAGATTTAAAACTGTTATATATTTTTTTACGAACCGCGAAGGCGCTAATAACGCGAAGAGAATTAAGAGGGAAGTTGACAATTACTGGCTAGGTTTTCCAATCAACGAAACGGGCGTAAATATAAGCAATAATTTCTCCGATCACAGTCCGAAAACCTTCGCTCGATTTCCACCATTCTTGTGGGTTGTAATCTTGCGATTCAGCAGCTATAATCCCGACTTTAATGTCAGGATTCAGGACTTCTTTGAAAACAATCCAACTTCTGCGGGCGTGAGGGCCAAAGGAATAAAGATTAATTGATTCAACTTTTATGGCAGAAGCAGCCAGCCAATCGCGAAGTGCGATCGCCGAAGCAGCAGTGCGGTGTTTGACAACACTCGCTGCTGGTACTGCTACTACTTGGTTTGTATCAAATCCTAGCGCAATAAAAGTCGCGGCAGTTAGTTCGGCATAATTTTTATATTCAGCAAGATAGAAGCCTTTACTTAAAGGAACTCCTGTGGTAATTAATTGGCGGTATTCGCCTTTTTTGAATTCGGCGATCGCACTTTCGATCGCATAATCCGGCAACCAGCCTTCGACAACCAATATATCTGCTTTAATCGGCGCATTTACAGCCAAAAACGGATGGATATTTGTGAGAATTAAGAGCATTAAAATTATCAATCCCGTGCTTGCAATTACCCAACCTTCCCTGGTAATTACCCACATTTCTCGACGACGGATTAGACGAATTCTCATTTTAACTCGATCTAGATGTTTTCAGGTATGGAGGCAGATTCGGCGAGACTGGGGAAGAGGGAAATAGTGGGAAAGTGATAGAATTTCCCAATGCCCCATGCCCCCTTCCCAATCCCCCATTCCCAAATTATTGGTGTTTCAGATACTCAAAAACGCTTTTATCCCCAATATCCTGCGGCATCGGTTGAAAAAACTTACGTACAGCAAAGATGATAAACAAAGCCGCCCAAACTGCCAGCAAAAATTGTTCATTTTCGGCTGACAAAAATCCAAAAATATGTCCTAAAATTAACAGAGGAACTCCCGGAGTCAAAAATTTAGTTTCGAGGCGATTAAAGCAGAATGCTTCCTTAAAATAAATGCCATTTAAGGCGGCAAAAGTAAAGCCAATTCCCCACAAGGTGGCGGGATGTTCGTACACTGCTAAAGCTAGAGGTTGGCTGCTTTGTAGGGCGACAAACAATGCTGCCGCGCCGCCGATCGCCCAAAACGCCTGTAGTGTTCGATGCAGCGCAATCATGTAAATGTGAATAGTTGCCAAGCTGACGCCTAAAGCTATCCAGAAACAAGCAAAAACAGGCGTTACAGCTTGGATTGCCATCGGGTTGTCGCCCTGTTGTAGCACCAGAGTAGTGCCGATCGCAAAACACAGCGCCGCCACCCCCAATCCGGCACGGTAAATCAATACTCCCGTGCGATCATTTTGAGTAATCGTAAATTCGCCGAATTGTCCTTGATAGACTGGCGATTCATCAGGTGATTTCAGTAGTTGCATAATAGCTTCCTCCTATCAGACACGAATGTAGTTCTGCCAAGATATACTTTATTGATAAACCGAGCCAGCGAGACCGAGCGATGCCTAAATTTAACAAGCCTAAACTTAACCAGCCTAAAGTTAACAAGTCTAAAGTTAACAAGTCTAAAGTGGACGATCGCCCAAAGCAAAGCCAATCCCTTCCTTCACAATCCGAACTTCCTCCAGTTCAGCTTGATGAAACCATTGTAGCAGGCAGAAGACCGAAACCGGTCAACGACTTTCAGAGCCTGCTGGAGGAATTATCCGAATTGAGAGCGGGGTTCGATCCAGAAATGTTAGCGCATCTCGATAAAAATATGCCATTTAATACCAAGCAATTTGAAACTAAAATCAGTAAAATTTTGGGGTCAAAAAATATTGATTTCAACCTAAAAAATTCACTCAAATATCTAGATTACATCAAGCAAAATATTCAACTCCCCTGCCACGTTACCGGCATAGAAGAGTTTGAATGGGAAGAAGAATATACAATGGGTTCGGGCAGCAAAAAAGAATATGCACGGCTCAAAAAAACTCAACCTTCTTATACTGATAGATTCACAATTAATCAGTTGGAGGATTTGGTGCTTCAGGAAGAAGGCATATTTGTGGAAGTGCAGCGCGTCAGCGATCGCCAAAAGTTTATGTTGCCTTTATCAGAGTTAGAATCAGTTGATGTAATCTCCCGCAACAATCAGTTATTAGATGATTATGCCGTGTGGTTTATCAATTATTAAGGAAGAGTGGGGGATGGGAAGAGGGGAAGAGGGGAAGAGGGGGAGAGGGGAAGAGTGGGAGAGTGGGCGATGGGGAGAGTGGGGGATGGGAAAAATCTTCCTTCTTCCTTCTCCCCTCTTCCTTCTTCCGACGGACATCGGACTGACATCCGTTACATCCGTTACATCCGTCGAGCGAATCCGTTGCCGAACTTCCGACTTCCATCGGACTGACATCCGTTACATCCGTCGAGCGAATCCGTTGCCGAACTTCCTTCTTCCTTCTTCCTTCTTCCTTCTTCCTTCTTAATTAAATGGAAGCTGGCAAGTGCGAGCGCGAAACCAAAGCCAAAGCTTCAACCAAACTGCGAACAGCCGCAATCATCGCCACTTCGCTATTAAGTTGGCTGACAGCAGAACCGACACCAACACCCGCAGCACCGGCTCCAATAGCGAGGGGTGCGGTGACGCTGGAGATACCGGAAGCGCAGAGTACGGGGACGGATACGGCGCGGGAAATTTCAAAGGCTGCAGCCAAAGTAGGCGCTGCTTTTTCAATTAATCCCAAGGTGCCGGCGTGAATTGGTTGGGCGCTGGTGCCACCTTCGGTTTGGATGATGTTAGCGCCAGCTTTGACTAATTCAATTGCTAACTGCACTTGTTTGTCGAGTGCCAAAATGTGCGGAACTGTCACAGAAAGAGTGATGTTCGCAAATAGCGATCGAGTTTCGCGAGTCAACTGCAAAACTTCCTCAGCTTCAAAGCGGCGGCCTACTGCGTAGAAAGCATCAAAGTTACCAATTTCAATCAAATCAGCGCCAGCTTCTACCGCAGGCACAAACTTTTCCGGTTCCACAGCCGATACACAAATTGGCAAATTTGTCAACTGTTTTGCCATCAAAACCAAATCGCGATCGGCAGCAATATCGACAAAGGAAGCACCGCCGAGATCCGCTGCTTTGACGACAGCAGCAACGTTGGCGGCATCAAAATTATTTAAACCGCTGATAATTTTCAGGGCGCGACCTTGCTCAAATGCGCGCTGCAATTTAGAATTTACACTCATCGTTAGTTTTCCAACTCAAAAAATTTCTTAGACTCATTTTGACACGAATTAGAACAATTTTTGATTTTTAATTCTTAATTTTTAATTACTACGCGGCTGGCGAAATTTGTAAACATCTTTGATAACTTGTACCCAGCCGTCAGAGAGAGATTCGAGAATCCGAGATCCCTTTTCTTTCGTCGCCGCCGTCGCATCGCCCAACACACCACTTTCAGTCAACTCTCGCGTCAGCCAAGCAAAAGGTAAATTCCCTTCCATACTCAGCAAACTGTCTGTTGGTAAACCCTGCGGGTACTCGCAAACAGCCAGTTCCATTTTCACCTGTTCGGGCAAAATTGACAACATCAAACTCGTTTCTGCATCGCCCGCGTGAATTCCGAACTCCAATTCCTTCGCAGTTAATAATTCAGCAGCCACATTCGGAACGCCCCAAACAAACAGCGGAAAAACAGAAAAATCCTGATATTTCTGATGAATATCCCGCGCCGCAATTTCCATTACCTGTGGCTGTCCGCCGTGACCATTCATTAACACTAATTTTCTAAATCCAGCTTGATAAATACTGTCCGCAATTTCACTGATTACTGCTAAAACAGTCTGAGCACTGAGCATAATTGTACCGGGAAAATGGCAGTGTTCGTTCGACTTGCCATAGTACAAAGGTGGCAAAGCATACGCGGGAATATTTGCCTCTAACTTTGCCAGCGCTTTGCCTGTCACCGCCGCGCTAATTGCCGCATCTACAATTAAAGGCAAATGGGGGCCGTGTTGTTCGATCGCACCTAGCGGCTGAATTATCACCGTGTTTTCCTTATCCAGCATAGACTGAATTTCTGTCCAAGTTAGATAGGGAAAAAAGCGCGATTGTGGAATAAAATTGTGCATATTGTGGCGACAATAGTAAAAGTAAGCAAGGCAATCAATTAACCTGAAAACTAAAAATAAATTCCCTAGATAGCTAATAGAGAAATGATGCTGTCTCTCCGTAGATGCTATAATTTATAGCAGATGCTTTAAGAGGGCGCTGATGTACGCTCGCCAGCTCAGACCGAAAGACATAGATACCACTAATTGATGGAAGCTTGGCCAACCCCACAAACTAATTTAACCGACATTCCGATCGCCGAGGAACTGTCGCGCCGCATTCCTCGATCGCACGATCACAAAGCAGAAAACCGAGCGATGCAAACGCTTGCCCGACAATTGGCAACCTCACCCCACAGGCTGCTCAAAACACTTGTGGCGATCGCGAAAGATTTGTGCGGCGCAGGAAGTGTCGGAGTCTGCTTACTAGAAGAAAATGCCCGTTCCGAACAAATCTTTCGGTGGGAGGCATTGGCGGGCGCGTGGGAAGCAGCAGAAGATACAAACACACCCCGCAAATTGCGTTTGTCGGGAACCCCGCTCAATCGCCAAACTCCTCAGCTTTACTTCGCTCCCGAACAATATTTTACCGACTTACAGCAGCTAGAATTGCCGATCGCCGAAGCGTTAGTCGTGCCGCTGCAAGCCGAAAATCAACCGCTGGGGGCAATATGGATTGTATCTCACGATGCCGATCGGCAATTCGATGCCGAAGACTTGCAGATCGCCATCGCCCTAGCAGACTTTGCCGTTGCCGCCGTACAAATCGATCGCGCCCATCAAACCAAAGAAGCTTTGCGAGAAAGCGAAGAACGCTGGCAGCTAGCCTTGCAGGGCAACAACGACGGCATTTGGGATCAGAACCTGCAAACAAATTGCCAGATTCTGAGCGATCGGTGTTTAGAGATTTTGGAACGTCGGCCCGAAGAAGTCAAAAACTTCAGCCAATATTTGAGCTACATTCATCCCGATGATTTGGAGATGATGCAAAGCAATTGGCAGCAGCACTTAAATCGAGAAACCTCACATTACTGCTGCGAGTACCGCGTTCGCTGTCCCGACGGCCGCTACAAATGGGTTTTAGCCAGAGGGCGAGCAATTTGGGACGAGTCAGGCAATCCCCTGCGGGCTGTGGGTTCCGTGACAGATATCACGGATCGCAAACAAACTGAAATTGCCTTGAAACAAAGCGAAGAACGTTTGAGCGTCGCCATCGAAGGCTCAGGCATGGCAACCTGGGATTTAGACGTGCGAACAAATCGACTAATTTGGTCGGCGACCCATTTCAGCATTTTGGGCTGCGAACCGCTACCGGGTGGCGAAGCAAGCGCGGCTTTGTGGAAAAACTGCGTGCATCCAGACGACTTAAAGCAAGTCCTACAGGCAATAGAAACAGCTCGGCAAACCCGATCGCTCTACTCCCCCGAATACCGCATCATCCGGGCAGACACACGAGAAATCCGCTGGTTGAGCGCGTTCGGCCGCTATCTCTACGACGAGGCAGGCGAAGCAGTGCGGTTTATCGGAGTATTATTTGATGCTACCGATCGCAAAAAGGCCGAACTCGCGCTGCAACAGAGCGAACAAACCGTGCGCCGTCAACTTCTAGAGATAGAGTCGCTCTACCAAACAACTCCCGTGGGTTTGGCCGTTTTAGACACAGATTTGCGGTTCGTGCGGATCAACCAGCGGTTTGCCCAAATGAACGGCCTGGCCGTCGAAGCGCACATCGGCCGCACCCTGCGCGAAATTGTCCCCGACTGGGCAGACACAGCCGAACCTTTGTTGGGCCACCTTCTAGACACCGGAGAACCGATCCGGAATTTTGAACTCACGGGTAAAACTAGGGCTCAACCTACTGTCGTTCGCACTTGGCTCCAGAATTGGTGGCCGCTCAGAGACAGGGGGGGAGAGATTGTCGGGATTCATATCGTGGTACAGGAAATTACCGCTCGCAAAATGGCCGAACTCGCCTTGCAAGAAAGCTACAACCGTTTCCAATTAGCTACAAGGGCGATCAACGGCATGGTGTTTGAGTGGGATTTGGCAGCAAACTCAGTTTACCGTTCCGAGGGACTGTTCTCGATCGTCGGTGTCTACCCAGAGGATGCACCGGCAACACCAGAGTGGTGGAGAGAACGCATCCATCCCGTCGATTTGGCACGCATCCAAGCCGGGGGGCAATCAATCTTTAATATTCCGGAGCGCTATGAAATCGAGTACCGAGTCCGGCACCAAGACGGGCGCTGGATCGATGTTTCGGAGCGTGGCTGTTTGATCCGCAACCAGCAAGGTGAAGCAACCAAAATAGTCGGCTTCACCAGCGACATTACCCAGCGCAAACAAGCAGAAGCAGCACTGTGCGATCGTGAAACCCACCTGCAGTTGATTCTCGACAGCGCCAAAGACTACGCTATCTTCACCCTCGACACCGACGGACAGGTAACCAGTTGGAACGCAGGGGCCCAGAGATTGCTAGGCTATTCCGAAGCTGAAATCGTCGGGCAGCACGGACGCATCATCTTCACCCCAGAAGACTCTGCTGCCAGAAAGCCGGAAGCAGAAATGCACATCGCCCTGACTGAGGGAAAGGCAGAAAACGAGCGCTGGCACCTCCGCAAAGACGGCAGCCGCTTTTGGGGCAGCGGGCTGGTGATGCCCCTGCGCGACGCAGACGGCGAGGTGCAAGGTTTGCTGAAAATTATGCAGGACAAAACCGAGCGCCGGCAAATAGAAGAAGCACTGCGGCACAGCGAAAATCTCTACCGCACCCTCGCCGATGGCGTCCCGGAATTAATGTGGATCAACACCGCCGACGGCAGGTTAGAGTTTGCCAACCAACACTGGAAAACCTATACGGGCATGAGCCCAGCACAATTGCCGCTGCCTGCGCCGGTGCTGGAATTATTTCATCCTGATGATCTGCCAGCAGTTGTCGGCACGCGCACTCCTGCGATTGCAGCAGGGGAAGCCTACGAATTCGAGTGTCGGGTACGCAGGTTTGATGGTAATTACCGCTGGCATCTAGCGCGACTTGTGCCCGTCAAAGACAGGAAGGGAAAGGTGGTGCAATGGGCTGGTATCGGCATTGATATTGACGATCGCAAACGAGCCGAAGAAAGCTTAGCAGAAAGCGACCGCCGCTTCCGCTTTCTGGCTGAGTCGTTGCCTCACCTGATTTGGAACGTAAGCTCAGCCAGGGAAATTCGCTTTACCAATCAACAACAATGGTTGGAATATCTGGGCATGTCTTACGAGGAAGCCGCTCAAAGCAATTGGGAATCCCTAGTCCCGCCCTCGGATTTGGCAGAATCTTGGGCCCGCTGGGAAGAATGTCTAATCAGCGGAGAAGTTTATCAAGTTGAGCTGCGCCTCCGGCGGGCAGCAGACCAAATGGAACGCTGGCATTTGTCCCGCGCCGTGCCAATTCGCGACGCAGGAGGCCAGATTGTCGAGTGGATCGGCACGAATACTGATATTCACGATCGCAAACAAGCCCAACTCAACGAGCAGTTTCTCTCCGAGCTCGAAGTCCGCTTGCGGCAGCGCATCAATCCCGCAGAAATGTTGTCGGAAGCGATGAACAGTCTGGGAGAATATTTAAAGGTCGATCGCTGCATCTGGCACGAAATCGATGTAGAAGCCGATCGGGCAATTGTCCACCAAGACTGGCACCAGTCCGACCTGGCCAGCACCGTCGGCACCTATCAAATCTCAGACTTTAAGACGCCAGAACTGAAAGCTCTCTCTATGGCAGGTCAAACCCTTGTCATCTCAGATATCGCTAATTACCCTCATACCGCGCATTTATTCGATAACTACGGTGCCTTGTCGATTCGGGCTTTGGTCGATGTTCCCTGCCTTCAGGAAGGCCGCTGGGTGGCTCTTTTGGTGGTGACATCAAGGGTGGTTCGGCACTGGCGGCCCGATGAAGTTTGGCTGATGCAAGAAGTGGTGGCTCGCCTCTGGACGGTAATCCTGCACGCGCGAGCTCTGCATGAGCTGCACGAAAGCGAGGCTAGGTTCCGCGCTCTAGCTGACAACATCGCTCAGTTGGCCTGGATGACAGATGCTGCTGGGGGGATTTTCTGGTATAATCAGCGCTGGTTTGACTACACCGGCACCACCCTAGAAGAAATGCTAGGCTGGGGCTGGCAAAAGGTGCACCATCCGGAACACGTCGATCGCGTTGTCGCAAAATTTAGGCGCTGCATTGAAACAGGCGAACTCTGGGAAGATACTTTCCCGTTGCGCGGCAAAGACGGATCGTACCGCTGGTTTCTCTCCCGCGCCGTGCCGATTCGCAACGATCGAGGCCAGGTGCTGCGCTGGTGTGGCACCAACACCGATATTACCGATCAAAAAGTTGCAGAAGCGGAACGGGAACTCCTTCTAGCGCGGGAAAAGGCAGCGCGGGAAGAAGCAGAACAGGCTAACCGCGTCAAAGACGAATTTTTGGCTGTTTTGTCTCACGAATTGCGGACTCCCTTAAACCCGATTATGGGCTGGGCGAAGCTGCTGCAATCGAACCTTTTGACACCCCAAAAGCAGCGTTATGCCTTAGAGACGATCGAGCGCAACGCCAAACTGCAAACCCAGCTTATCGAAGATTTGCTCGACGTGTCGGGGATTCTGCAAGGTAAGGTTAGCTTGAATATTGCACCTGTGGATTTAGCTGGGGTAATCAGCGCCGCCATTGAAACGGTGCGTCTGGCCGCGGAAGTTAAGTCGATTCAAATCAGCACTCAATTTGCACCGCATCTCGGCTCGGTTTTGGGCGATGCGGGCCGGCTTCAGCAGGTAGTCTGGAATTTGCTGTCAAATGCTGTCAAGTTCACCCCGCCGGGAGGCAAAATTGAAGTCGTTCTCGATCGGGTGGACACCTTGGCTCAAATTACTGTAACTGATACGGGAAAAGGTATCGAACCTGATTTTCTTCCCTATGTATTCGACTACTTCCGGCAAGCTGACAGCTCGATGACGCGCAAGTTTGGCGGATTGGGTTTAGGATTGGCGATCGTCCGCCATCTCGTCGAACTCCACGGCGGTACAGTGAAATCTGACAGTCCCGGCGAAGGACAAGGTGCAACCTTGACTGTCAGGATACCTCTGATGCCGATCCAATCTCAGACAAGTCCTGCGGCGATTGCGCCGGATCAATCCTTCAATTTGAGCGGTGTCAATGTGTTAGCGGTGGATGATGAGGCCGATGCGCTAGATTTAGTGGTTTTTCTGCTTGAGGAGTGTGGGGCAAGTGTTACAGCAGTTGCTAACGCGGCCGATGCCTTGGCGGTTTTAACTGAGTCTGTGCCGGATTTGCTGTTGAGCGATATTGGAATGCCCGATACTGACGGTTATATGTTGATGCGACAGGTTCGGGCTCTGGCGCCCGACAAAGGGGGACGGATTCCGGCGATCGCCCTCACGGCTTATGCTGGAGAGATTGACTATCAGCAGGCCCTGGCTGCGGGGTTCCAGCGCCACATTTCCAAGCCTTTAGATCCCGACAAGTTGGTGCAGGCGATTTGGGGGGTACTCGATCGATCGGGCAAAAACCTTATTTAAAGTGTTTTTGTGTCGGAAAAGTCTTTATTTAACGAACCGCGAAGACGCA
Organism: Microcoleus sp. D3_18_C4; assembly: GCF_036702355.1. Taxonomy (NCBI): domain Bacteria; kingdom Bacillati; phylum Cyanobacteriota; class Cyanophyceae; order Oscillatoriales; family Microcoleaceae; genus Microcoleus; species Microcoleus sp. D3_18_C4. Next base: position 12,514 of record NZ_JAUBTF010000013.1, on the reverse strand, counting down.
AAGAACGCGTTCGGCGAAGCCGTTCCCGAAGGGTAGGGTAGGAGGAAGGGAAGAAGAAAGGAAGAAGTTAATAATTTTAAGTCCGGTTATATCTGAGATATTGCACAATTCTCAATAATGATTTTATTGACTGGCTAGGAGCAACGGCCCACAAGAAAATTCACTCTTTGTGGAAGCGGGCGGAAAGCCTGTTCAGGAAAATGGTGCAATAGGTCAGATGTAACCAATTTAATCGTCGTTCCATCGCGCATCATCTCAAACAAAAAAACCTCACCGATGGAGGTTTTTTGATGATTATTCGGGATCGTCGGACAGGTTAAAACATCCTGTCCCTGCATAATGCCCACAGCACTAAGACTCAATTCTTAGCGGTAGTCAGTGCGCGCAGCGGGCTCGCGATCGCTCGTTGTAGTGGTATAGCGGACATTTTCTTCGCGTTTGCGGGGAATCAAACCCAACAAACCAGACAAGCCTAGCAGTCCCAACCATCCCCAATCAAAATCGCGATCGGTCTCAGCATTGTAGACATCGGAGCGAGGAGTTGTGGTGGTTGTAGTGCTGTTAGTACCGGAAGTAGTACCGCCCGTTGTATCTGTCTGAGCTGAAGCAGGGAGATGAGCTGGTGCTAGGGCTAAACCAGCAGCTATAATACCTGCACCGATTGCTTTGGATAAATCAGAACGTTTCATAATTCAAATGCTCTCTGTTGGCTAAAATCTTTAACTATCAAAACTATATCAATGGGCTTTTAAAGTTAAATCCATCTCTAGCAGTAAAGATGGTTATGTTCCACCTATAACTACAGATTGATATCCAATTTTTAGCAGGCACACAAAATGAAATATTGTTCGCGGAGGCACTCCGGTACTAGAAATAGGGGGTCTGGCACCTCACTCGGTTATGAGGCACTCCGGCAGTCCCGACAATAGACAAGGTGTTGTTTACAAAAAAAGGTAAACTCAGATATTGCACAGACAACTGTTGGAAGTCGATCGACGGAGATCAAAACTTTTGGGTATAGAGTTACGCAGCTACGTATTTCTAGACAACTTGCAGCCACAGCACGCAGCATACATCGGCACAGTCGCCGCCGGATTCTTGCCGCTGCCAGGGGATGCGTCGCTGTGGATAGAAATCTCGCCCGGTATCGAAATTAACCGAATTACCGATGTCGCCCTCAAATCTGCCTCCGTGCGCCCAGGAGTGCAGATAGTCGAACGCTTGTACGGCCTTCTGGAAGTACACTCGAGTCAACAGGGGGAAACGCGGGCCGCAGGTAAAGCAATTCTAGAATTCATCGGAGTCCGCAGAGAAGAATGTATCAAACCGCGAGTGATTTCCAGTCAAATTATTCGCAATATTGATGCCCACCAAACACAATTAATCAACCGCACCCGGCGCGGACAGTTGCTGCTGGCGGGACAAACGCTTTACGTCTTGGAAGTAGAACCGGCGGCCTATGCAGCGCTGGCGGCTAATGAAGCAGAAAAAGGCGCATCTATTAACATCTTAGAGGTTCAGGCTGTAGGTAGTTTCGGACGGCTTTACCTCGGCGGCGCAGAACGAGATATTATAGCAGGTTCCCAGGCAGCAATTGCGGCGGTGGAAAGCGTGACGGGTCGAGAAAATCCAGCAATTTTTGGTCGCAAGGAATAGCCGTTAAAGGAGATGCAATTATGGCAAATACACAGCATTTAGCGCTGTTAAAAAAAGGTGCAGTCACTTGGATTAAATGGAGAAGTCTCAACCCAAATATAGAACCGGATCTCAGCGAAGCTAACCTCGCGGAAGCAAATCTCAGAGGTGCACATCTTTGGCGCTCGAACCTTTTTAAAACAGATTTGTTTAAGGCTAAATTAATTGCGGCAAACCTGGCAGAATCTAATTTTAGTTTAGCAAATCTTGCGGGAGCGCAACTGCTGGAATCTAATTTAATTAAAGCTAATTTAACGGGAACCAACCTGCAAGCGGCTGACATCAGGGGAGCTGATTTGAGCGGTGCTAATTTAATTGGGGCTGACCTCACCGCTGCTAATCTCCAACAAACCGATTTCGGTGATGCGAATTTAATCGGTGCGGTGATGTCTGGAGTTAATGCGATCGGCGCGAACCTCAACTGTGCTAATCTCAGTCAAGCTAATCTCACTCAAGCCGAATTGATTGAAGCACATTGCTATGCAGCTAATTTCTCTAAAGCTAACCTCGGAGAAGCTCACTTCACGGGAGCATATCTTTTCCGGGCAAATCTCTGTTTTGCACAGTTGAGCGCGGCAGATTTCCGGTGGACAAACCTTGGCAAAGCTGATTTGAGAGGGGCTAATTTGACCGGCGCAAATCTCAGGGGAGCGAACTTGGCGGGAGCTAATTTGGGTGAAGCTATTTTGAAAGGAACAATCATGCCTGATGGCAGCATTGTTTGATAAATATTGGATAATATTTAGTCCTGTGAAATAACGGCGATAGTTAAAAAAAGCCAGTTGCGGGTTTACCGAAAGGATTGCCAAAACATCAGCTTTTGGGGCGGGTTGAGGCTTTCTCTCGAATACAACAAAGCCGAGATTTAGTAAACCCGCCTCGGCTCAAAACTCGCAACTGTCGATCGATTAATTTTGGCCAGGGGGCGATATTTGATAAAGTCCTCTAACGGGCCCTGGATCACTCGGTGAATTTTGCTGCTGCGTTGGAAGTGTAAACTGATCTTGGAGTCCGGCGGGAGTGGGGAAACAGCCGCTTGGTTGAGGTCCTAGCTGGCAAGCTGCAGGCAGTGCCATGATTGAGGCATCGAAGGGATTGACGGCATCTGGCACGCGCAGAATCGGGTCGCTGGAAACTTGCCGCTGCATTACTCGTCGGTAGAAGCCGTTGACGCGACTAGCATCCCGCTCGATTTCTTTTTCGGGAAAGGCAACGACGCCGCTGGGGGAACCGATGCCTAAATAGTCGCCCAAGTAACCTTGCAAGCTGACGTTGTGGTAAAAGTCTCCTGAAGCTTCAAAGAATTGTCGGTTGAAGTCGTCGGCAATCGGGTGAAATCGCTCTGTTTGTGCTTGAGCTGGTTTGACTGATGCCAGTGCGGCAGAGGCGACAGCGAGAATCAACGCGCCGCTCAGGCTTTTTAACTTTTGACTCATATATTTCAGCCTCCTTAATTAATTCCGATTCCACTATAAACTGATTATCGGCGGATTATTTGTGTTTTTTACACGGTGTGACTTATGAATGCTGCGGATTTAAAGGTGTTACGCGATCGACTTTTAGATTTGTTGTGCGAGTTTGCCTATCGCGAAGGCGATTTTGTGCTGTCTTCGGGACAGAAAAGTTCTTATTACATTAACTGTAAACCGGTGACGCTGCACGCTGAAGGTGCTTTGGCAACGGGACGTTTGCTGTTGTCGATGCTGTCGCCGGATGTGCAAGCTGTGGGCGGTTTGACTTTGGGTGCTGACCCGATTGTAACTGCTGTGAGCGTGGTTTCGGCTTTGGGCGATCGACCTATACCAGCTTTAATTGTCAGAAAGGAGACGAAGGGACACGGGACAATGGCGTATATTGAGGGGCCGCTGTTGCCAGAGGGCACGAATGTGGCGGTTTTGGAGGATGTGGTGACGACGGGTAAGTCGGCGATGCAGGCGGTGGAAAGGTTGCGGGCGGCTGGTTATAAGGTCGATCGTATTTTGTCTCTGATTGATAGAGAGCAAGGTGGAGGGGAATTATATCGCGAGGCGGGATTGGATTTTCAAGCCATTTTTACCATTCAGGATCTTAAGGAATGGATTAGTAGCAAAAAATAACCGGGCGCGCATCTAATTGTGACAATCCTATTTCTTGAAACTCTTTCTTGTGCGCTGGGCTAGAAGCCAACCCCAAAAACTCCTCTCGTTTCTCTCGTCTCTCGTTACCAGGTTCTCTCGTTACCAGGTTCTACCTGGTAACGAAGATCCAGAGGCTCTGGCTCATGTTAACAATGGTGCAAGATATCAATCTTAACCAGCCAGTTTAAGGCTATGAAAACCATCCGTTTTATTGACTTATTCTCAGGAATAGGCGGCATGAGATTAGCGTTTGAATCCGCCGCTCGTTCCTTGAATCTGGAAACAAAATGCGTATTAAGCAGCGAAATCAATCCCGACGCTCAATTAGTTTACCAGAAAAACTTTGCCGACACACCTTTAGGCGACATCCGATTAATTGACCAACTGCCTGAACATGAAATTTTACTAGCGGGATTTCCCTGCCAATCTTTCTCCTATGCTGGCAAAAAAGAGGGATTTGGAGACACCAGAGGCACCCTATTTTTTGAGATTGCAAGGTTAATTGATACCTTTAAACCTCAAGCATTTATTTTCGAGAACGTGCGGGGGCTTGTCAGCCACGACGGCGGCAGAACCCTCGAAACTATTAAGGGCGAAATCAAAAGCCGAGGTTACAGCTTCGATTATTTCTTGCTTAACAGCTCTAACTTTAGCTTACCTCAGAACCGTGTCCGAGTTTACCTAGTAGGACTTTTAAATGCTTCGCCCCAATTTGCGTTAATTTCTGACTTAGGCCCAAAAGATTCGCATTCCTCTAGTCATCAACAGCTATCGTTATTTTCCCCGTTAAGTCAACCTGTCACAGTTGCAGATATTTTGGAAGACAATCCCGATCCAAAATATGATTGTTCGCCAGAATTTGTTAAGGCATTGAAGCAAATAGTTAACAATGATTTCAGTCGCTTGCACGGTAGGCGGCTAATTGACTATCGCGGTGGCAATTCGATTCATTCTTGGGAACTGGGTTTGCGAGGCGAGTGCAGTTTAGACGAAATTGAATTAATGAATCTTTTTATATTGAAAAGGCGCAATAAAGAATTTGGATCTGACCAAGATGGCAAGCTATTAACTAAAGAGCAAATAGCTACTTTTTTTCCTCATCCCAATCTCGGTAAAATGCTGGATTCCTTGGTAACAAAAAAGTACCTGCAACGGAACAACAATCAATACAAACCTGTATCCGGTAACTTTTCCTTTGAAGTCTATAAATTTCTCGATCCGCAGAAAATCTCGGTAACAATTGTTGCCAGTGATGCTAATAGATTAGGCGTTTACTATCATAACCGAGTCCGCAGGATGACTCCCCGCGAGGCGGCGCGCTTACAAGGTTTTGCCGATAGTTTTATTCTGCATCCTAATGATGATAAAGCTTATCATCAACTGGGTAATAGTGTAAGTATTAATGTAGTTAAAGCTGTTGCTCTTGAAGTTATCCAGAATGTTTTGTGCTCTACCAAACAAAAAGTTAGCGCCTGGTGAATTGGGAAGGGTGGGCGGAGTGTTTCCGCCCACCCTAACAACTAACTTTGCACTACAGGTTCCTTAGCCAAAAACTTCTCTAATTCCGTCAATCGATTTTAGATTTTAGATTTTAGATTTTAGCATTTACCCCATGGATAAATGCGGGGGCTTGAGGATTTTAGATTTTAGATTTTGGATTGATTTCACGGATAAATCACGTGGCGGGTACCATCTAGAAATTCTTGGTCAAAGCATCGGCATCAACCTTAGAGCGGTGTTTTATTGGGTGGCATGAGAAACTATGCCGACTCTAATTCTATCAAAATCAGCTCAGGTACTTGGAGCACAAGGGAAAATAAAGTTTTCGGCGCTAAACAAGCGCAAGCTTTCAGGTTCAGAATCTCTACCAATCGGCTGATTTTAGCAGAGGGAAATTATAACCTGAGTGAGACATTAACTAGAGAATACTGTTTTAATATGTTAGATGACGCGCAAGGAGAAGCAGTAATGATTTTACCTGCATCTATTAAAAGGAAATGGAAACTACTGGCAACAGCCTTTATTTGTCCTCTAACACTAATTGGTGTTGGCGTTCAGCAACAACCGATTCAAGCACAACAAAATCCATCTAAGACTAATGTTGCTGCTTTGCCAGATGGTATTTACCTCTACGGAGATTCGCCACAGCCCAACCAAGTTCTTCAAAACTATATTGTGTTTCAGCGCCAGAACGATCGCGTGGTTGGTGCAATCTACGCGCCGCGATCAGACTTTGCGTGCTTCACTGGTAAAATTCAGGGAAATACACTTTCCGGGAAGGCAATCTCAGCCGGAAAAGTTCAAACAGTTGAAATCAATACTCAGCTAACCAATCTCCATCCTATTCGCACAATTAGCTCAAACGATCGGCGCATTCTTTCAAAGTGCCAAGCAACAGCGCAAGCTAATATCTTTAGGTAAATCTTTTATTTAGCTCAAATGGTGCATGAGGCTGGCGGTGCGTTACACGGCGTTAACGCACCCTACAAATTGAAAATTTCTCGTTACCAGGCAGAGCATGGTAATAAATATCTTGGTAAGTATTAATGTAGTTGAAGCTGTTGGTCTAGAAGTAATCCAGAACAATAGCTCTATCTTCTGGTAATCGGTGAAAAAGTCGGTTAAGTCGTCTCACAGCAGTTGCGTGACGAGTTCCAATAGCAGCCATTTGAATAATTTCTCCTTCAATGAGTTCGACGCGCTCAGCTTCAGAAAGAATCCCTGTCTCACCCATCAAATGATATTCTTTCACCGTGAAAAGCCGTCTTTGAAATTGAAGGGACATCGCAATTCTCCTTTTAGGAAACTGCTTTTAATATAACCTTAAGTAAGGTGCGCCATCAGCACCCTAATTTGGGGCGAGCAGGATGCCCGCCCCAGAAAAAACGCAACAGCTTTACGATTAAGTAAGGTGGACAATGCCCACCCTACAAATTAATCCAATTAGCTTTGCGCCACAGGTTCCCTAGCCAAAAACTTCTCTAATTCCGTCAAAGCATCGGCATCAACCTTAGTCTGCATCGGACAGAACTTAGGCCCGCACATTGAACAGAATTCAGCAGTTTTGTAGATATCCGCTGGCAAAGTTTCGTCGTGATATTCCTTTGCCCGTTCTGGATCTAATGACAGCTCAAATTGACGGTTCCAATCGAAATTGTAACGCGCTTTCGAGAGTTCATCATCGCGATCGCGCGCACCCGGACGGCCCCGTGCAATATCTGCAGCGTGAGCCGCGATTTTGTAAGCAATCAGCCCGTTGCGGACATCCTCAGCATTCGGCAATCCTAAGTGTTCCTTCGGCGTCACGTAACACAGCATTGCAGTACCGTACCAACCAGCCATCGCCGCCCCAATTGCTGAGGTAATGTGGTCGTACCCAGGCGCAATATCTGTCACCAACGGCCCCAAAACATAGAAGGGTGCTTCGGAACATTCCTCCATTTGTTTCTTGACATTAAACTCAATTTGATCCATCGGCACGTGACCCGGCCCTTCCACCATTACCTGCACGTCATGTTCCCAAGCTTTGCGAGTTAATTGTCCCAAAGTTTTGAGTTCAGCTAATTGAGCTTCATCCGACGCATCGTGAGTGCAACCGGGGCGCAGAGAATCTCCCAAACTAAACGAAACATCGTATTTTTTGAAGATTTCAATGATGTCGTTAAAGTGAGTGTAGAGGGGATTTTGTTTGTGGTGATGCAGCATCCACCGCGCCAAAATGCCGCCGCCGCGAGAGACAATCCCCGTAATCCGATTCCTCACCAACGGCAAATGCTCAATCAAAATTCCGGCGTGAATTGTTTGGTAATCAACACCTTGTTGAGCGTGTTTGTCAATGATGTGAAGAAAGTCATTCGCCGTCAGACTTTCCATATTACCGTGAACGCTTTCTAAAGCTTGGTAAATTGGTACAGTACCGATCGGCACTGGTGAAGCTTTGATAATTGTAGTGCGAATTTCATCCAAATTCCCGCCGCCGGTGGACAAGTCCATCACGGTATCAGCGCCGTATTTCACTGCTAGTTTAAGCTTGTCAACTTCTTCTTCCATATTGGAAGAGTTGGGAGATGCACCGATATTAGCATTGACTTTGCATTTAGAGGCAATGCCGATCGCCATCGGTTCTAAATTCGTGTGATTGATATTAGCCGGAATAATCATCCGTCCCCGCGCTACTTCGGCGCGGATAAGTTCTGGCGGGAGATTCTCTCGCTTAGCAACAAAGTGCATTTCCTCAGTAATTACACCTTGGCGGGCGTAGTGCATTTGAGATACATTGGTGTGCCCCTGACGCTTCGCGATCCATTCGGTACGCATATTTAATTTCCTTGATAAACAGCTTCCCTCCGCTGGTATTACCCAGACTCAGGTTCTAAGGGTGTTTTCTCAGCCCGGATATTCGGGCACCCCTAGCTAAGCTGTTGATTGTATCACCGATTTCTGGGCGCGACGGCAGCAACTAAGGAAATCTTAATATTGAGATATAGATGAGGGGAGCGATCGCCGTTTTGGGGCTTCTGATATTTCTGTTGTTTAAAAAGTACACGCCAGCGCAGCTATCCCGAAGGCAATCGCACCCCATTTAACAACCTAAAAACAATTAAACCTCATCAGGATTAATCCCCATTTCGCGCAATTTTGCTGCTAGGCGATCGGTGCGTTGTTTTTCTTTTGAAGCTTCTTCAAGACGATAGAGTTAAAGATATGTCAGGAGATGAAGAACCTGTTGTGAATTTATCTGAGGTTTTGGGTGAAGTTTATCAGGAGGCAGCTTTAGATTTGGCGATCGATTATTCAGTGCAGCCTGTTCCGCCGTTGAGCCAGAGTGATTTTCAGTGGGTGCGATGGTTGATGGAATCGTAGGATGGCGATAAGGAGTGCGATCTGGATTTGCAGGATTTATTATCCTTAGTCAGGGTCAGCACTCATAGTGTCGAGGTAAGTGATAAGGGCTTTGGAGACCACACTTTCTTCGAGGTAGTGTTTAGCGACTTCAGCGATGGTTGCTTTGGTGGCTTTAAAGTGAGTTTCCGGGTTAAGGAGTTGGCGCTTTAAAAGTTGCAGTTGTTTTTGGATTGTTTGCCATCGAGTCGGGTTCGTATTTTGGATTTCGCGAAATTCGACATCAATGATTTCAGCAGCTTGGACTTCGGTGGTTGGTTGGTGGGTTTGCTGAAGTTGATGTACCAATTGGCGAAGTTCGATGGTTTGTTGTTTTAAGGTTTCATCGTTTGCGTAATTGTGGGCATGAGTATGAGTGCCTTTTTCAAAGTAGTTGTTAGCCTTAATGACGCGCTTGGGTTCTTCTGACACTTTTTTTAACTCCTGGGTAAGTATGTCTAACTTATTATATAGCAAATCTTCTAATTCTCCCTCTCCGCTTTTAGTTATGTGAGGGGGTGGCAACCGGGTGATGCCATAGTTGTAGAATTGGCAACGTGATTGAGTTGAAAAGATTTTATTAAGGAGATAATTCAATAAATCACTTGATTGTTCTTTAACAAAAAGGCTATAAAGTAGAGAGAGATCTTCAGGGATAGCATCATTATTCAATTCAGACACCGAGTCCAAATACGCATCAAAATCTGAAGAAAAACTTTCTATAAAATTTGATTCTTCATCAGTCTCATTAAATTCTGCTAATAATTCATTAAGGAAAGTATCAAAGGTTAAAAAATCATTGCTTTCAGAGTCGTTGCTTAACAAATTTTTTCTGGGAGATTTGCTTATTTTTATAATAGCCTTTTTAGCATTGTGTTCAACTTGGTAGTCCGAACTATTTAGAGCTTCCTTCAGAGCAATAAGAGCTATTGCTCCAATCTGACTCAGAAACTCTATAGCATCTTCGCATACTTTTGTATCTTCCCATCCTATAGAATTTCGCTGTCTGAGTGCTTCAATTAAGACAGGGATAGCGGCTCGATCACCGTTTCTTGCCAAAGCACAAGCAGCAGTGAAACGAACTGAAAATTCATCGTCAGCAAGAGCCTGAGTTAAACCAACATTTGCTGTAACAGTTCCAATGATTACTAAAGTTTCTACAGCTTCTTTTCGTCTATCAGAATTTGGATGCTTTAGAAAATTAGCGATCCTGCCTTCAAGGCCTTCAATACCAAGTTTTCCTAAAGCCAAAAGAATCTGAAACGAGATATAATCATCTATTTGATTATTATTCAGTATTTCCAGAAGTATATTATTAACTGATGTATCGCCTATTTCACCAAGAGCTTTAGCTGCCAATCCACGCAGTATAGGACTTCTATTATTATCTATTAAAACGCCAGATAATATAGGGATGGCTTCCTTACAGCGAATCACTATTAATGTAATAACTGCTACACAGTGATTTGAACTGTAGTCAATTACTTCTTCTTCTTCTAAAATTTTAGATAATGTCTGTATTAATATTGAGTTCCCGATTTGAACCAGAGCGGTTGAAGCACTATTGCGAACTAGAAAGTCTCGATCGGCAAAGGCAACTTTAAAGAGTGCTTCAATGGCTGTTTTGGATTCTGTACCCACTCTTCCTAGAGTTTCTGCGGCTTTCTTACGAAGTGCGGAATCCTCGGATAAAAGAGATTCTGTCAGCTCGGATATTAAATCCTTTCTTTCTTGTCCCTTAAACGTAATATAAACAATATTTCGGACTGAACTGTTTTCATCTTTCCATAGTTTAGCTAAAGCAGCGAGAGCGTCTTCTCCTCCTTTATTTTTTAAGACATATGCTGCTTGATACCTAATTTCTCTATCTTCATCACCCAATGCCTTTATTAAAAGAGGTACTATATTTTCATATTTTTGCTGAATTAAAACATGAAGACTAGATACCGCTTGACGGCGCATCTCCATATCTCCTCTACTCAAGATTTCATTTAGTGCATGAATCACAACATCTCGACTGATTTTCTCTAGAGCCAGAAGAGCTCTAAAATGGTATTCTTTGTTATTGAGAGCATCTTTAAGAATTGGTATAGCCGTTTCCTCACCATAACGAGCTAATGAACAAGCAGCCTTTAACTTAAGTTGAAAATCAGCATTTTCTAAAATCTTCTTAAGGAGAGGAATTGAAGCAGAACTATGAATTTTATCTAAGCAATCAGCAACTTCATTTTTGGTAAAGGTATCGTTATTATTTTCTAGAGCTTGGCTGAGGAAAGGAATAGCAACATCAGAACCTGTCATGCCCAATAGTCTAACCTTAAATTTTTCTGAAACTTCTAAATCAGTAATCATATTTACTGTTCGGGCTTGATTTTCACGCTTAACTTCTCCAGCTAGTCTTGCTCCCAATTGCAAATCAACATCTAGTGCCAGTTTCACTATCCGTACTGCTAATGCCTCAGACTCTACATCAGACTCCACAAACGACATCGCCATTGCTAGCGGTTCCGTCCACTTTCGATAATTCAAGTAGTAATATTGCAATTCCTCATCACTCAACTTTTTCAACTGTGGCGCTAGCCGCTCCGCCGCATAATATTCCTGAAACAGTTGATGGTGAAACTCTATTTGGGTTGGGTCAGTAGCTACTTGGAGTAAATGCCATTCTACTAAATCTTCTAACCACTCTTTTGCTTTTGTCCTATCCTCCAAAGTTGGTGTGCGATCGCCTGCCAAAAACGTGGCTAGTATTTTTTCTGCATCTGTTTTAGGAATAGCAATCCAGGAGGCACTAGGTTTGGAGGAATCGATATGCGGCTCCCCTTGAACCATCCTAAAGGCGAGGTAGGTCAATAGATCGAACGCAAAGCGACGCGAGTCCTCCGAAACGTTCCGAAGTCGTTCAGGTTTAAATTCCTCATACAGTCGTGCAAATTCTTTGCGGAACAAATCGCCTTGGTTTTCAGGAATCTTTTTATTCGGTTCAAAAACATCACATAACATCTTCAGTAGCAATGGCGTTTCTGCCAACTCCCGAAGCTTCCCTTGAATTTGCCGCCACAGTTCCCCACCCGTTTCCGGCAACTGCTTGTAGACAAACTCCTGCATCTGAAGCTCAGTTAGCGGTAACATTTCCAGCTTCTTAACATTTCCCTGAACCAATCCTGAACCCAGTTCCCGTGTTGTAATGATTAAAGAAACTTTTAAATCAACACATACCTGTCTAAAGTCATCTACTGCTTGCCAAGCTTGTTCGTTAGGTAATTCATTCAACCCATCTAAGAACACGAACAATCGTCTATCACGGAGGAAAGCTATCAAGGTTGTCTCATCAAGGTAAAGCCACCACTTCAGCTTTTCTTGAATCGCTGCTAACACTGAACCTTTAAGACCGCGCAGTTCAATTAGTATAGGTATAGGGGGAATCTCACTCTTACCCTCCTCGATCGTCTCTAAACAATGCCTTGCTTCTTCCCACAACAACCGCCGCAGCGAAGTCGATTTCCCCGAACCAGGTTTACCCACTAACAGCACATGATCTGTGGCATACTTTCGCAATCCTTCTAGCACTGCGATCGGCTTTGGCCTCTCCTCTTGTTGTTCCTGTGAGTCTGGCTTAGATGATATAGCGGTTTGTACCCGCAAGGGTAACTCTGCTAGCGTTGGAATATAGCGATCGCTTACCTCACGCTTGGTGTCCTCCCGTGAAGTATCTAGAACCGATTGTAAGTAGGGCTGAAACTCACTAGTACAGCTCGGCGTAAATACACAGACTATTAAACAGCCAAGACTTTACCCTTGTATGTCCACTTAAAAGGTTT